>JBHHWX010000330.1:0-7053 GCA_046756745.1 bacterium
ATCCGGTTGGGGCGCAGGGATGCCGTTTCCTGTCAAGGAAACATCCAGGGCGCCCTCATCCGGATCGTTGCTGAGAATCTGTAAGGCAGCGCTTTTCGCGCCTTCTGAGGTTGGCGTGAAGCTGACCACGAGATTCTGGCTATCGCCAGCCGCTAAAGTGAACGGAGCCCCGCCGCTTTCAATCTTAAAATGCGCTGCGTCGGTTCCGGTCAAGTCCGTAGCGCTCACCACCAAGTCGGCAGCGCCGGCGTTGGTGAGGACAAAAGTTTGAGAGGCGCTGGAGTCCAGGATCACCGCTCCAAAATCATGCGCAGTGGGATTGATGACGATGTCTGCTGCGCTGGGGCTTGTCACTGTGAATTTCCCGTCGATAGTAGTCGCCGGCGGTATCCCCGTGTTAAATAAAAATCCTCCAAATGCTAAATCTGTCACTTCGCCTGGCTGACCCACCACTTTAAAATTCAACACAACTAACGTCCCGCTTCCAGTGAGAGGCGAAGGACCGAAACCTCCAACAATAATGAGGCTGTCCTGAATATTGACCGTAGGCGGACCAAACGGCTCCGACAAAGTTGCCACGCTTGTAGCCCCAGTTACCTCGAGCACGTTTTTATCAAAAGTAATCACAGCACTATAAGATAATACATTCCTCCCCGTAAGGTCTCCGACGATAATTGGAATGGTCACTGAAGTACCCTGTTCTCCGACAGCAGAATCGGGCAGGCTTACTTCAATTGGTTGCAATACTTCAAGAGTGAGTGGATAAACATGGACTGTAGTTATTAATGAAATCAGGCTGGAAAAAAATAGCGTTCTTAATGAATTCATGGCTCTATCCCCATTTGAACCTACATTGCGTACATCCCCCACTCAAATATTAACAGAGGCAGGATTCGGATTGAATATTCTCTGGAAGTACCAATCTGTAATACATTGTAACCAATCCGTAATATTCATAGGACTGATCAAACCATAAGTAAGGAAATTGAAATGTTATCATTACTATGATTTGTAGATTAACTTTGGTTAAATCAAGACCTCCTTGGCTTGTGGTTTTTGTCGTTTTTATCGATTTCTGTAACTCGTTACACCCCATTTTGACAACTCTCGCGCTATTGTTGCAATTATGTAAAGCTAAAACCGAGTATTTGCGACATTAATATTCGTTTAGGTAAATGAATTCTTATTAAAGATAGTTGAATAGAAGTCATGTATTAGAATGGTATAGATCGCAAACACTATGCCAATGGTAAATATTCCCATTAAAGCGATTTTTACCTAAGAAGATAGAGGAAAATTACGACTAAAGGTGTGAGAGGCGTATGAAAGGCCAAAAAAGAGAAGATTCGTGGATTTACATTGTGTAATACTGATTTGAGTCGTTTGCACGTGCGATTCAACCGCGTTAGGCTAAAACAGGATTAGCGCATAATTTGCACGATATAGCGAAATTCTTGCACGAAAAGGATTAAGGGATGGACTGGCTTCAGAGCAAGAGATCGAAATATATCATTTTTTTATTCATCCAGCTCTTTGCGAACAACAGTGGCTAAAGCATTTAGTGAGATGGGCTTTGACACAAAACCCCCGACACCTAATTTAAGAGCTTTTTCAACGCGTTTGGACATGGCATAACCAGACAAGACAATGGCTTTTTGTTGCGGTTGAAATTCCAATATTCGCCGGTACGTTTCAGTACCATCAATCCCATCCATCACCATGTCCAAAATCAACAAATCTTGAGAAACCTTTCTTACATAATCAATGGCCTCTTCACCACTTTTTGCGGTATGAATCCGATACCCCAATCGTCTCAGAAGTTGAGTCGCGACCTTTCGCTGAATTGGATCATCGTCAACAATGAGAATCGATTCATTTCCTCCCTCAATTTTTTCAATCGTTTCCGCTACTTCCCTTTGTACTTCTCTGGTTACTGGGAAATAAAGGGAAAATGTCGTGCCATTGCCAGGGATGCTCTTCACAGTGATATAACCTTTATGGTCTTCAACAATCCCGTATACCACACTTAATCCGAGTCCTGAACCTCTCATTCGATCCATGGTTTTTGTTGTAAAAAAAGGGTCGAAAATTTTGTCCAAAGCTGCGGGTCTGATGCCAGCTCCGGTATCGGAAATTTCGAGTTTAACGTACTCACCGCGCTTGATCGTTTGATAGCCTCGCAAGGGTTCATCTAAGTAGACGTTCATCGTTCTAATGGTTATCTTTCCGGGGCCGTGTATCGCATCTTTTGCATTGACAAATAAATTGGTCAATGCTCGAGTCAGTTGTGCTTCTCCGGCTTTAATTAGAAGCAGACCTGACGCAAGCTCTTCAAGGAGGGTTATCTCTTGTGGCAAAGACAGAGACATGCCCACCTTTTGGACCAAATCATTCAAATCAATCGGCTCCATGCTATAATGGCCGCGCCTTCCCAAAGCTAAGAGCTGTTGATTAATCGTCGCAATTTTATTTGCGGCTGATTCCATTTCATCGACCATACCCAAAACAGGATGATCCTCAGGAAGCTCCTCACGGAGTAACATAGGATAAGCCGCTAACGGCCCTAAAAGGTTATTAAAGTCATGAGCAATCTGACCTGCAATTCGGCCGGCAGCCTCTAACCGATGAGCACGTTTCAATTCCTCCTGTAATCGTCTATGTTCTGTAATATCACGGCAAATCACACGAATTGACTGGAGTTTGCCTTTTTTGGTTTTCAAAAGAGAAAATTCTTTACTTACCCAAATGACGTTCCCCTTTTTGTCAATTAAGCGAGCTTCTATGTTTTTCGGTGGCTTTTCAAATTTTTGAATTTGATTAATAAATTTTTCCGCTTTAGTACGATCATGGTGATGCATGATGTTCTTTAAAGGTTTTCCAAGAATCTCCTCGCTACGATATCCTAACTCTTTTATCCCTCGACGGTTAAAATCAACAATAGTTCCTGTGGGTTCTAAAATGATGTACATGTCTGGCGCATTGTCAAAAAGATCTCGAAATCGTTCTTCGCTATGCCGTAACGCACGTTCAAACTTTTTACGCTCGGTAAGTTCTTTTTGTAATTCTTGCGCCTGATTTTCTAACGTGTCATGAGCTTTTTGCAAGGCGGTATCTCGGTCCTGGATTTGCGATAACATTTCGTTGAATCTTTCAGAGAGAAATCCTAATTCGTCCTGGCTATTTATCTCCGCGCGGACGGAAAAGTCTTTCTTGGCCGAAACAATTTTAGCCATTTTAGCCAAATGTAAAATCGGTTCGGAGATGATTCTTTGAAGTCTTGCCGTCATCAGAAATGCTGCCAGCGAGGCGATGAACAAGACGAAAACGATAATGACTCCGTAGCGCTTGAGTCGAGAATACAGCTCCTCTAAATCAGATTGAATGTAAATTGTTCCTATTGCTTCGCCATCAAACACGATTTCCCGAAACAAAACCAAGTGGCCTTTCCTGATTTCTTGGCCATCTGGTTGGGGTTTTGTCGGCAGCAAACGTGCATTGACATCATCACGGATGAACTGGGTGAACACGTTACCATCTTTTGTAAAAACACAGGCCGATGTAATATGCTTCTCAGCTTTTAAAGCCGCGAGAGTTTCCTTCGCATCAGCGGCGTTGTCAAAGATGAGAGCTGCGGTGCTATTAGCACCTATGACTTCCGCCAATATGTTTAGATCGCGCTTCATCGCACTTTTAAACGAGATCAAATCGTACATGATAAAGGCCAAGCAAGCCAGAAGTAGTGAAAGACCGCTGATCAGCATGATAATTAAAGTTAATTTTTTCTTGATGGACCGACTTTGAAAGAGATTCATGACTAATTCTCGTTTGTATGATCGTCCTCGACAATTTTGGCCAATTTTAAAAGCCTCGAGCTTATTTTCAGACCGGCGCGTTCCGCTGTTTTTACATTGATTTCAAAACGAACTTTATTATCCATGTTAAACAAATGAATCATACCGCCCTCATAAGCAAACCCTTTTGTCTCCCCGATGGTCAGAACACTGGAATCTTTGATCTTTTTAAAGATTCTTGTCATTCTTTTCTTTTCAGATGAACTGATATAAAGGATATTGCAGAAATCCAAATCCTCTATCCGTGTAAATCGTTTGACAACCAAATTCCTCCCTTTAACCGTCTTACCCCTAACGGTCTGAACAAGGTTGAGACCAAACGGGTCCCTACCGACAACACCAATCACGATAGGTTGTGTCGCATCGACGAATGCTTCATCTGGCCAGTCCACAAACTTAGCAAAATTAAATACAAAAGCCGCTTTGATCCCATATTCAGTTGCACGTGTAATTTTTGAATTCTGAGCATAGCCCGCCGTGTTAAACGTAAAAATTATCAAGAAGAGACTAATATGCTTATTCATCCATCAGGCCTTCTGTTCGGGCTACATCTATTAAATGGTCAGCGCTGTCGAGATCTCAGTTGTGATAGACTTTTCAGTTCAGAATTGCCAGGTAATTTTACCATAAAAGCCACGTTGGACTTCGCTGGACTCTGTTCCTGTTTGTATCCGCTTTCCCTCGATAATCAATTTCTGACTATTCTCTGGGTGATGATTCTTGAGTAGGTTATGACCCACAACAGAAAAGCCAAGATTTTTACTTATTTGAAATCCGAAGCGGAAATCCATATTGACATAGCTGTTCACATCCTGTTCCGGAAGCTTATCCACGTAACGAACATCTATGTCAAACTCCATGTTCTTAGCAAGGTCAATCAAAGAGCGAATAAAAAACTGATGGTGTGGACTTTGACCTTCAAGGCTTTTAAAAAACGTAGATTGGGTTCTTACCTGATCAAGATCTAATTGCATCTGCAGGTAGGAATAAGCTGTACGTATACGCCATCGTTTTGAGGCATGCCAGTCAACCGCAAACTCCAGACCGTAGGTCCTGCCATCCATCAGATTTCCCACTGTAAGCGGAAATACAATACGAGGAGGAGGAGGTACCTCGTGAAAGATAGGAAAACCCCGTTCATCCGTTCGTAACCGGTCGTAAATATTGTAAAAGGTCGCAACATCCAAAGTCAGCTCCCTTGTAGGACGCAGGCGATACCCGAGCTCTAATGCAACAAGATTTTCAGACACAAAACTCCGGTCGCCAAACAAGACCAAGAAGGTGCCAGGTGAAAAAGCTTCTAAAACTAACTTCACGTCGTCTTCACCGCGGGACGGGGTTCTAACCGCCCGTGATATCGCACCCCAAAGTGTTTGCCGCTCCGTCGGCGTCCAACTCAGCCGTAGGCTGGGCTGGATCTCAAACCCAGTGTAGTCGTTGTGTTCAAACTTGGACCCGAGTGTCAAACGAAGGCGATTTTTTATCAGTGCAATATCGTCCTGTATGAAACAAGTGAAGAGATGAACGTTGCGATGACTTGGTTGCAAAGAAAAAGTGAAAGTAGAATCGAACGAATCACTAATGTAACGGTAAGCTGCGCCCCAAATGAGCTCCTGTCGCTCACCTAATAAAAATCCATGTTGGAAATCGACGTCAAAGGTATTTATTTCACCATTCACAACGGGTTCCTCTCGCTTAACCCGGTCGAAATAGACCTGTAACGCAAGATCTGAAGAACTCGAGAAATTATGCTTCCAACGGCCTAAGACATGTCCTCCGTTGATTTTAGTATCAAAGTCAAATATCTGTTGAAATGGCGGCTCAGGAGAGACAATTATATTGTGTCTTTGACCTACTACACCATCGTAGATCTCTCCTTGCAGGGTCACTGTGTTATCATGAGATTTATCCCAGTCAACACGAAAGCCGCCGCGAAGAACATGCCAACCATCTGAGGTTTTGTTACCAGTCGAATCAACTAAGTTGTCTACTTTGAGATATTTCGTATAAACCCGAAAATAGCTGCTTTCCCCAATAGCGCCACCGTATCGAAAATGACCAAAACCACGTTGCTCAGTCCCGCCCCCCAAACTCAAGAGACCTCCTTGGGTCCGATGTGCCTTCTTGCTGATGATATTGATAATGCCATTCACAGCGTTCGCACCCCACAATGCAGCCCCAGGTCCACGAATGACTTCAATACGTTCCACGTCTTCCAATAACACGTCTTGCGTTTCCCAAGAGACTCCTGAGAATAAAGGAGTGTACAAACTCCTGCCGTCGCTGAGTACTAGCAACTTATTGGCAAATTGGCCGCTGATGCCACGTGACAGGCCGCTAAATCCCCGAGCGGTGATAGCCCAACTGTTTGCATCGTGTTGTCCCACCTGCAAACCTGGAACCATTCGCAGCATAGCCGGAATATTCATAGCGCCAGAGCGACTAATATCTTCCGAAGTTATTGAGTAAACAGCCGCCTGGGATTCAAACAGTTTTTCGGGTTTCTTGAAAACGGTAACAAATTCGAGGTCCATCAATTCTTCAATGCTCAGCTTCGTTAAATCCATGGGGATATTATTATGGTGAAGGTTTCCCGTCCAGCAACCGATCATCTGCATGGCAAGCAGCAGCGTCGGCAAGCACTTGGGTAAAGGAAAAGACCACTTGCAGCTTATGAGGGTACGACTTGATAAGAATTGTTTATTATGGTATTGTTCTAAAAGACACTTCATTGAGGTCTCCTGAATTTGGCTGTTATAGGTTAGCGGGAAACATATAAAAAAAGATTGATAGCTAAATCAGGCAGAAAAATGAGTTATCTCAGGAAGGACCGTTTACAGTTTTAGAAATCCATTTCAATTCAGCTTCCTGCTAAAAGGACTTTGATACATTTTTACATTACATTCTTATTAAGATCATGACAAAATTTTGAGTCCTCCATAAATACTACTGATACTACAGCCAAGAGACTGTAATTGCGAAAGCGTTTATCGGTATGTCTTTTTCTCTCATTAGTGCCAATACAATTAGAGTTGGGTAGATGGGCCGGAACAGGAATGACGAAGGTTGTCAATTCAGAGCTGTCAATTATGTGAAAGATCTTTGAAATAAATATAAAAAAACGATGAGTAAAATCAAGCGAAACTTCAACTATTTAGTGTCTGAACGAAAACTCTTTAAAATGCTCAAGCACCCGTCCCCG
>JBHHWX010000331.1:0-7049 GCA_046756745.1 bacterium
CGCCCACGGCTCGGGCGGCGGCGCGGTCGGGGGCAGTTCTTCCGGAGGGCAGACCGGTCCCCTCTGCGACCTCTCGGGCAACTGGAGGCAGCGCAACACGCAGAGTAACTACGTGTTGCCGTTCGTCTGGAAGTTTGAGAGCAAGAAGAACGAGGGCTCTCAGCAGTGGCGCAATTACGAGGTCACGAGGTACAAGGACGGCAGACGTTTTTCTCCCCCGGCATCGGGACGCCTCTTCCAGTCGGCCCGCGAGACCCTGCTCTTCTACGACAGGCCGGCCTCTGTCTCGCGCGCCAAGGTCTCGCGCATCATGAGCCTGCGCACGCTCGGGGTCCGCCCCGGCTGCGATGCCATGGACGTGCTCGGCGGGTTCACAAGCCAGACAGGGACCGTTAGCGGAAATAACGGTCCGTTCGTCTTGGAGAGGTTGAAATCCGGCAGTGTAGGTCTCGTTGGCAGCCCGGGCGTGAAGGGCCGGCAGCCCGTGTGGATCAAGGACCGCAGGCCAGTGCTACCCGACAATCGCCTTGAGCAGATCGAGCGCAGGGAGCGGCAACGGGGCCGCTGAGGAATGAGGGGACAGACTGGTACGGATGGATGGGGCGGACGAGCGCTGGACACTCTTCGACCTCGACAGCGTAGGGGCCTTCTGGGATAGGCCTCAGGGATTGAGTCCACGGTTTTGAACGAATCAGGGAGGTTCATATGAAAAATGTATTCAGATCAGCACTTTTCTTCTGTGTAATATTTCTCGGCACGGTGGTAGGGGTCGCCTCTGCCGGAACAAGAATGCCTCAGGATTTTTGCGACATGAGTGGTCTGTGGGTCGGCAAGAATGTTCGAGGTAGCAGCGTTAACCTCAAAAAAACTATGGAGCAGGCCAGTCGACTCGTATCGCCTGTGCGGTTTTACCAGGGCCATTGGGATGGTTCCCTGGTCGATGTTCGGCATGATTACGTTCAACGGAATATCGAAGAGGCTAACATGGAATTCCGCAACGATATCATTCGGGTCTATGAAAAAAAGGCGTCCTCTGCACCGAACGTGCGCAGTGCTGATATCTCGGTGAGGACTCTGTGGATCGGCGCGGATTGTACGCATTTCCGAGTTGTCGAAGAAATTTCCAACGTGAAGCCTGACCGGCGCTGGAAATATAACGATCAGAGAGCGCCGGTTTACCGGCGGGCGAAATCGGGAGCTGATATATCGAGGCCGAAACCGCCGATTCCGACCCCGAATCCGGTAAAGAAGTTTCAACAACCGGGCTGGAAGCCTGTCCGCTGATATTGATTGCCGGCCAGAGGAGAAAGAATAATGTGAATGTTTCGAAGCGGCATTGCGGCGGTCCTGTCCGGAGTTGTGGTTTTTGGCATGTCTGTATGGCCGGTGGATGCCGCCTGTGTCAAACACCCCTCACGGCAGACGAGCAGGCTTTCTAGGACAACGTGATCGCTGTATCGGAGAAGGCTCTGCCGTCACCGGATGGCTGGCAGCAGAAAACCAGGTGGAGAAAGGTCCCCAAGACCTTTTTAGGGATCGCAGGTTGTGTGGTGTGAAAGGCACTGATTCAGGTAGAGAGATAAAGATCCAAGGTCCGCAGCGGTTAAGGAATGAAGAAACGAATCGAAATCAGGTGGTAATCCATAGTCACTACGGCTATTCGAATGGGATCGAATTTAGGGATGTTTGCTTACAGCTTGTTAAGATAAATGCTATATGGGGCTAAGTTAATGTTAACTGAATGGCATACACTATCTAGGATAAAGAGCCTTCATTGGTATATGTTTCTTATCATGCTGGCGATAGTGACTGTTGCATCATCTACAGCCAGTGAGGCAAAGACTTTTGAGTTGCAAACAGAGTTTGTCAGGGCTGTAAGCAGGGGCGAGCATGATAAAATTCGCGCATTGATCGACAAAGGAGCCGATGTCAATGAAGAAGCAGATGGGTTTACGCCCCTGATGCTGGCAAGGGATCCCGAAACGGTCAGGTTGCTGGCGGATGCCGGCGCGAATATCAATGCAAGCTCAACGTTATTCAAGAAAACAATGCTTGGCTGGGCGGCAAGTGGTGGCAATGCCGATATTGTAAAAGCGCTGATTGAGGCTGGTGCCGATGTGAATGCAAAGGACGAAATCGGTGGCACTGCGCTTTCTGCGGCCGTGATGGCGAAACCTCCAAGAATCGATATCATAAAAATCCTTATTAATGCCGGAGCAGACCCCGATATCGGGTTGTTTCTTGATCAACCTTTCCTTGTTTGGGCATCGATGGTCGGAAATGTTGATGTGATAAAAGCCCTTATAGATGCCGGCGCCGATGTCAATGTGAGAAACAAGAAGGGAGCAACGCCACTTATGGCGGCGGTTGCGGCGCGCCAGAAGGAGGCAGTGAAACTACTCATTGATTCCGGTGCCGATGTCAACGCCCGTTCATACCCGCCAAAGGGTAAAAGGAAAAGGGGAGGCAAGAAAGGCCAAACGGCCACGGATGTAGCGAAAGCAATGGGTGACAAGGACATAGAGGAGATGCTTATAAAGGCAGGAGCGAAGGAAAGTGACAAACCGCCCGTGCCTGATTACAAAAAGCCGAACGCCCCGGGGATGTACACTCTGGATTGCGGCGTTAGCGGTTCCCCTCCACCCCAAGGAAGAAAGTTCACCTGCTCCGGGATAGACCAGGTGGCCGATAGCGGCACGGAGACTCTGGTTTTTTCAAAGGCCTATTTTGCGGGCAAGCACGCTGTGCCGATGGAGAAAGGATGCCGTGTGGATCTGGGGCAGCCCGGTTTCTACACGATACAAACCACGACAATGGCAACACCATGGGAACTTGTCTGCCGAGCCCGACTGCGAACAACAACAGGCGGGGAGAAATGGATCGCATTTATCAGGAAAGGCAAGACGGTCATCAAGACGAGCGAGCACAAGGCTGTGGTAAAAAAACCTGAAAAGAAAGCACCCAAAGAAAAGAAAGAACCGCCCGGGATCAAGATTGTAAAGCCAGTGGATAGCGACCAATTTGCTTTTAACAAAGATGAGCCCAGGGGCGTGCTTGAGATCGAGGCGGAGGCGGAAGTCACGGGCGATTGTGATGATGCAGCAACGTGGGAAGTGGAAGACATTGGCGAGTCAAAAAAGAAGTTTGACCCTGAAGATGCATCTGACAACGTAACAATAAAATTCGAGGATCTTCCCGGTAAAAATTCCGATTTTGGCAAGAAAAAGATTACCGCCCGCGCTTGTGGAAAGTCCGACTCTGTCACAGTCGAAGTATTCTTCTCCCCGGAGGTCAAAAACCATCCGGGCGAGGGGAGCGGAGAGACGTCGAACTGGTTTTATTACTGGGGTCAGACAAGGGCCGGCAAGGGATTCAATCCCGACTATATTCCTGAAAAAATCGCTTCTGATGGCTCAAAAGCGGTCGGGCAATACGATTATACTGAAGACAAAGTATTTCTCACAGATAAAATCATGCAGACGTCCTGTGCTCCCAGGGTTCAGGCTCTGGGTGGGAAGGAGTCGAAGGGAATTGACTGTTTTGCTGAAACGGTGCGCCATGAGACGCAGCATCAGAAGGAGCGCTGGGAATGGTGGGGAGCAATGGACCCCACATCACTGAACGGGACAGCCCGCAGGGCATATGATGCTGACAATGATCTGGTTCCGAACTCGATTGAGAAACAGCTTGAGAAATCAAAGAATTGCCGGGAATGGGATGCCACAAGCTGCGACGGCAGGCCGAAAGACAATCTATTCGACGTGGAGATGAATGCCTACTGGATTGGCTGGGAGTGGCCCGTTGGCTCTGCAGATAAAGAAGATTGGTCATGGTGTGGCAAACAGTGGGATGACATTTCCGTTTGTCCCGGTAACAAGCAATGGTGATGGTAAGTCAATGCCTGAAATAAGGAGGAAATAATGATGAAAAATGTATTCGAATTATTCACCGGACTTTGCGTAATACTGGCATCTCTGGTTCCGTCGGCCATGGCTGAGCCGATTGCGCCGAGCGCACCGCTCGACCCGGTGATGGGGGTGATGGTGTCTTCTGCTGATCGGCAGGCCCCGGATGCAGATGAGGTGAAGATTCCGGCCTATCCCGGGAGCCGTTTCTGTACTGCGAAAAAAGGAAAATGGGGCCCGACTGGCGCGACCGAAGTCCAGTTACTCTCGAGCGATCCCTACGAAAAGGTGGCGAAGTGGTACACCGAAAAAATGACGGACTGGCACTGTAAGGAATGGGCGCCAGGGACGCAGACGACCTGTTCTGACAGGGATCCCGGCTCGGCCGGCAATTACGACTATGAAACTTTCAACGTCGTCGAGGTGATGAAACAGGCCGTCAGCATGCCGTGCACCCTTAATGGGATGCAGACGCAGATCAAGATCAGTTACCAGCCGGACTGATTTCTGTGGAAACACCACCGGCAGGTGGCTGGGTGGCCAGCGACTAGAGAACAGTCGACGCCGTGGCGAGTCGATCAAGTCCGTTAGTACTGTACATGGGCAAATCGGCATATCAAGTAAAGTTTGGAAAGTAAAAGGAGAATAACATGAAAAAGATATTAACTCTTTTCCCATTGATGCTTGCGATAAGCACCGGATATTTTCTTAAAGTTGCCGATGGCGCAGAACACAACCTGATGCCGCCCGGAGTCCAAAAATACAATCAGGGAGAGGCCATTGCTAAAAATGGAACTGGTACCCATGAGGATGCCAAGGGCAGTATGACCGCGTTGGACTATATAGCAATCGACACCAAAGATAGTGTCGACAAGGTTGCAAGGTTTTATCAAAACCTTCTTGAAGTTGCCCCCAGGAAAACATCGTTCGGAATATCATTTTATCTGGGTCAGGATGTGGATGATTTTGGTCGTTACAATGTTCCAGTCCATCTGGAGGTCTACGAATCAGTCAAAAGAGAGAGAAATGAAATAAGTGAGGAGAAGCTGTTTGGCGGATTGAAAGAGAATCTGGAGAAACAGCAAATGCTTGGCTCTGGCCGCCACGATGAAGATGATTTTAAGCAGGTCAAACGAAAATATGCCCATCTTTTAAAGGCCTGGTATCCCAAATACGATGTGAAAGAAAAAATCCATGAGTGTGAGCATGAGAGGCAAAGCAATATGGAGGCTGTCAGGGAGAGCCGCAGCTATTCCGATGAAGATGAGGGGCGTATGACTGCAAGAATGCAGCAGTTGATTGCTCAGGGGCGGTTTGATGAAGCTGCAAGTATTGGCCGGTCGATGCAGAATGAAGGAGCGCGGGTCGGTATGGCAGAACAGAATGAAAGCATGAAGGATTACTGGAACAATTGGATTTCCTGCTATGATGAAATCAGCAAGCATGCATATCCGACTAGAATTATGATTTGGTTGGTTTCGAATCGATTCAGACCAGGAGGTGCTGAAGCCGAAAGTGACGAGAATAAAGATAGTGATGATAGCCCAGGCAATGAGCTGATGGATAAGGGCATGGACGGACTGAAAGGGGTACTTGGCCTCTGAAGGTAAACATTATGCAATGGTCCAGCAAACAGTCGAATGAAGCGTCTTTATGTCCGGAAGTTCAGGCGATGGCAAGCGAAGGCATCTGGCCAATGAAGATTATACCGATCAGAGAGATGCAGGTGCGGCAAGAATGTAAGTCTTGGTTGCCCGAGGCAACCTGAATAGGAGGAGATCATGAAAAAGATATTAATGACGATTGTACTATTGTTTGGCGTCAGCGGAGGCGGCTTGGCTCTGGCTGAGCCCATTGCGCCGCCGGTGCCCTTTACCAAGGCATATCTGGCAAAGACAGGGAAAACCCAAAAGCAACTCGATGCTGCAAGGATAAAACGCGTTCCTGCCAAAGAGGTAGTGGGTGTTCCGGCGTATCCAGGCTCTTATTTCTACCAGTCAAACCATGGATTTGAGAAAGAGCTAATCAGTGTAGTTCTTTGCTCACAGGATGAGCCCGAGAAAGTACGTGCTTGGTATAAAGCCAATTACTCAGGAAATAAAAAGATCGAGATTAAACCCTTTACTGTTTATGAATGGCAGGCGCAGATTATGGATATAGGGGATATGAAGTCGGAGATATGGATTGATATCAAGCCCTTTAAGGCGAATTCAGGGGGGTGGAAATAATAAAGCGCATGTATGGAAAAGTATCATTTGTGCGTTTATGTTTGTATTTGATGTGGAGGGGTGTTCGCCAAAGATGAAAATCATAACAAGCAGCATGCCGATGATTTATTCACCAGCCAAAACCATGATTGAAGTTACCTATCAAGCGAAGTCTGGAAACTAAAAGGAGAATGCCATGAAAAAGATACTGCAAATTATTTTGACGGGCTTTCTGGTATTGGTGTTATCGGCGGCTGCATATGCTAAGCCGTTTGCTCCGGCGGTTGAGGTTCCGGACAACCGCTACAAGGAGTTCTTTCCGGACATGCCGAAGGATGTGGCCGTGATGATGGACATGTGGCCCATCGTGAAAAAGGACAAGGTACCGGATGCCTCCGAGGTGGCAGCGCCTGCTTATCCGGGCGCGGTGGTGGTTAAGCTGCTTGGGCGTGCGCGGGTCGGGCGTGCAGAGTACAAGGGTTTTGCCAGCATTGAGATGGTGAGCACGGGCGCCTTCGACAAGGTGCGGGACTTCTATGCAGAGAAGCTCAAGGGCTGGAAGCAGAAGAGCTATTCAAATGGCATGAGCATTTACTGGGCCAAGGCGGGCGAGGTCGAAGTCAATTCCAAGTTCATGAAAGAGCCCCATGTGCGGGTTACCGACTTTTCAGCGTTGTTCGGCCACGGTAAAAGAGAAAAGAAACTCGTGCCCGGTGCTCGCACCCTGATCGAAGTATTTTACATGCCAGCGAGGTGAAGGAGGAAATCATGAGCAAACAAAGCCATGAAGTGGACTATGAAATTATCGGCCATGAGATGCAGATGGTCGAGGTGGAGCTCGATCCGGGCGAGACGGTGATCGCCGAGGCCGGTGCGATGACATATATGGAAGAAGGGATTGAATTTGAAGCGAAAATGGGCGACGGGTCGGATGCGG
>JBHHWX010000332.1:0-7046 GCA_046756745.1 bacterium
TCGACTTCAATATTATCGATACCTGTACCCAAGTCGATTTGAGCTGTCTCAGTAAGTTCTCCGGACTGGGTGTTGCGATCGTAGACGTAGATTTTACCGTCAGTAGTTGCGGCGACATAGATGGCGCTGCCATCACGGCTCTTGTTGATGCCATTGGCGTACTTCATCCCTGCTGCGACTTTTGTGAAGTCCTGACCGTCGTAATAAAGAACCGAGGAGCGCGGCAAACGCAGATACTCTTCCAAGCTTTTCCCGAGCGCCGAAGTGTTGCCATGATCCAGAGTCACATAAAATTGCTGTATCCCGACTGCGACCAAATCGTTGGCGTTCAGAATCTTTGCGTCTGCGATACTCTCACGATGAAATAGAGCGCCGTTGACGACAACGAAAACCTCGATATCTGTACGAGTCGCGTCGCGATGATTGATCACAAACAGGCGTGCCTCCCCGTTTTCACCGACGTAAAGACTGATCCCGTGCGGATGAAAAGGCTGTTTGAAGTCCGTGGTCAGATTTACCGGTTGCGGATTTTGAGCCTGCAAGTCAAAGGCGAATATCGCTCCCTGTTTGTTTTTGCCAGCTAAGACAGCGCGTCGATCATCGCTGGAAATGAGCGCTATGCCGGATTCGGGATGAATTGTGATGTCCTCAGCGCCCACCACCCCAGGTATTTTTTTTATTGGTCCGGAAAAGTGTGGCTCTATTTTTTTAAATTGCCCGGCGTCATGGAGAAGGTCAACGACAAAAAACAGGATGAGACCTGTGAGCACCAGCACGCTGATAATGATTTTTTTCACGATGATTTTCCTCGCCTACTTTAGTCAAGGTTCGACACAACCTAGCAAAGCTTCGCCTCAAACCCCGTGGGATAAATTGGACTTATTCAGGTTTCACTTCATATCAGCCTAAACAGGGACACCTAATTTTCGGTTTAAATTGAACTTCGCTAGGGCACAAAACAGTTCGTCGCTTAATAGAATTTGAATACGATTGTCAATAATCAAATCTTCCAAGCCAGAAAGCACTTTTCCAATCAGAAAACTGACCCAAATATTTGTATCAATTACAACTCTAGACTTTTTTCTTGGCATTATATCGCTGCGTTCTTACAGACTCCACTTCAGCTGTAATTTCATCAAAGGTCAGATCATCGATTTTCATGCGCTTCAGTAGTTGACGAAAGCGAATTGGGTAGGTATCTTTTTCGAGCACGCGAATTATTTTCAATTTTTCAATAATGTTACGTTGAGCAATCAAACGCTTCAATTGATTAAGGTCTATTGAAGAACTTACGCTCATAAACTTCTCCTATGATTGATTCTACGATTCCACAAAGTAATGAATCATTTGATAATTTGCAAGATTTCTCCCCGTTCGTTTATGTGCTAACAAACTGAAAAATAAATTCTAAAATGCATTTTACAGCGCTCTCCCGCCTGAGGTATCAAAGCTTTTCATCGTAATCAGCGTTGATCTGCGTTAATCAGCGTCCCAAATCTGATGGGATGAACTGTTAGCAAATTTCTTTATCAACTTTTTCAGGCGCCGGCGGTAACTAAAATGCTCAACCTCGAGAAAATGCCGGCTGCTTTGGATATATTTCACGCCTCCGCCTAAACCCGGCATCGAACTCGATTTCAGTTTGCGAAAAACGTCGGCCTTATCCGGCTGGTTTTTCTGAGCCTGGATAAATTTGGCGATCAACTGGGTTTGGTAATCGACCAGGCCCCATTGCCCACTGTCCGGTTGAATCAAACCGGCAACAAAGAGGTTATCGTATTGCGGGTGGAACACGTTCAAAAACAGCTTGGGCCCGCCATTCTGCCAGTTTAGGTATTTTTTATCCAGAAAAGGAAAAGCGATAAAATAACCGGTGGCATAAATGATGACGTCGATCTGCTCTTCGCTGTTGTCCTTAAAACCAACCCGGCCGCCACGCAGCTCTGCAACATCCGGTTTCGGTATGATGTCGCCGTGGCCGAGATAATAAAACATCTGTTCAGTGAGGCTTCGCGGATCTGGTCCGCAGGTTTCCCGAACAGATATTTCGGGATATAGTGGTAACCTCGGCGGACACTGTGAAAGGATTTCTCGGCATTTTGGGCCGCTTCCACCGCAATATCGCAGCCGGAATTGCCGGCGCCGATGATGCAGTATTTGTTTTCGGTATTTTTTCCATCCATTTGTTGCCTGTCATCCTGAAAAGGTATCGATATAAGAGCGGCAAGTCAAGTATGAATCGTTTCCCTTTCTTGGAAAATTTGTAACTATCTAGGTTCCAACGGGGCAAAACCGACAAGTCTTTTATCTCCAACGGATAGAAAAACCCAACGGATTTTTTGGAATTCCAAGCAGTTTGGTTCTTTCACCTGAAGAATTCATGAAGCTACAATTTTGAGCCCTTTCCTCATGAGTTATCATTTCGAGGTGTACACTACAGCCGTCGTTCTTTTAGTTAGAACATTTCATGTTCTTAGAAGCCTGTTTTTTAGGCGAGAAATTTGTTATAGCGCAGCTCTGTGCATTTACAAGATTTCTCACCCCGACAAAAACGTCGGGATTCGAAATGACACGACAAGATTGATGTGCTCAGTTTGTCGAAGAGCCCTGGGGATTGCAGGGCCTCACTCAATCTCGATATCTCTCCTCGCGTCCAGCCAGCTTTGGGAGGCTTTGGTGGTGCGCGCTATCCAGCGTGCGAAGCGCGGGGAAAGGGCCGGCGTCACTGTTGTAACCAAGCGCACCCACCCGGGCACATGCACTTCTATGGCGTTGGTCTCAATCGCCCGGCGGACAGCTTTGGCCACGTCCTCCGGCTGGATCATCGGCGTCAAAAAATGCTCTTTAACCCCGGTTGTCAAACGGGTGTTCGCCATGCTGGGACAAAGCCAGCTCACGCCGACCTGAGTAGCGCGCAGCTCCTCCCGTAATGCTGAGCTGAAACCCACCACCCCATGCTTTGAGGCGGCATAGGCCGCGACGCCTTCAGTGCCAAATTTCCCCGCAACACTGGCGATATTGACGATCTGCGCTTCGGGGCGCGCCAGCAGAATTGGCAGCGCCGTGTGGGTGAGCAACATCAGCCCGGTGAGATTAATGTCAATGGTTGTGCGCCAGACATCGAATTCGCGCTCGGCAAAAGGTCCGCTGGGCAACACCCCAGCGTTGTTCACCAGACCGTCGAACCCGCTGTTGTGCTCTTGCACTTTTTGGATCAGGTCGCGAATAGCCCGTTCATCACTGACGTCACACTCGTAACCGTGGAATGTACGTCCGTTGTGTTCAACGGCGTGCGACGTCTCATTTAAATCGTTGAGTTCTAAATCAACGCCGATAATATCTGCGCCGGCTTGTGACAGCTCAACAGCGGTGGCTCTGCCGATACCTCGGGCTGCGCCGGTTATCAAAATGATTTTGTCTTTCAATTGCATTCGATTTCGATCCTCTAAATAGTTGATGAACTGCAAATAAAGCTCACGCAAAGACGCCCAATCGTAAAGAAAAGATTAAAAGGGGTCTATTGTATAACCAGTAAAGTCTTGCACAAAAATGCAAACTTTTTAAAGAAAGCTATTAAAAAGAAAGCCACAGATTCACCCAGCGCAGCTTCGGTCGCAACCAAATAATTGATTTAGCCACGGATTTACACTGATTGACACGGATAGAGTGAGAGAATATGAAAGTAGTACAGAACATGTCTTAGTCACAGCTTAATAGTGTTCAATATTTTAAGCTTTGCTTTTTAGAAAGAATTTTATTGAAGATCATTAATTTCAAAATGCTTTGTTTGTATCCGTGTTTAATCCGTACTACAAACCTGCAACATCGTGTTTTTTTAGCACAGTTTTTTGTGTTGTGCTTTAACTTTCACAAGGATTTTTCATCATTTACAACTTTGCTGAAATTCGGCAGTTTCCCTGAAGCAGTACGACTCTTTGTAAAATTGTTAAGAAATCCGTGTCCATCAGTGTAAATCCGTGGCTAAACATCTTTTTAGTTATAGCTACTTTTTGGGTGCGGCTCTGCTGCGCTGAGTGAATCTGTGGCTAATAATTTGCGGCTTCGACGCGCTGAGTTCAATTGTGTGGATAAACCATGCATATCTTTGACCGGATTTACACGATCGACAGAACGTGTGTGGATTCTCTTTTTTGGCTTAACTGTAGAAGTTTCCGGTGCGAAGATCATGTCATCTAACTTATAAATCTGATCGTAAAAGGATAGCTAAATTCCTCGTTGTTGGTGACTTTCACAGCAGCGGTGATCGTGAACACAATTTGCGCCATCATGGTCAGACCGATCAAAGCTAAACCGATGAAAAGACCGATTATCGTAAGCATCAAGACAATTCCGGCAAGAAAATAGATAGACATGGAGATTTGAAAATTCAGAGACTCCTTGCCATGAGCATCGACTAAAGCGGACTCCTCTTTTTTGATGAGCCAGATCAGCAAAGGACCGAAGATATTTCCGAAAGGAATCACGTATCCTGCGAGCCCGGCCAAATGGCAGAGCATAGCGAAATTGCGTTCTTGTTTTTCGGATGGACTCATTTAATTTTCCTTTTGATAAAGATTCTCGGTTATGGTACCGGAGTGCAACGCTTCAGCGTTGCGGTTAACGTAATTTTTTGTAGAATCAAAGCAAAACTAAAATTTTGCACTCCAATGCTTTTAAGGCTGAACAGTTACCATTTCTCTACGAAACATTCAGGCCAATATCTCATCGAGTTTATCAGACAAAATCTCCCAAGCCCGCGCAACATGCCGTTCTTCCGTCTTTACGTTCCCGATGGCCAGCCTTAAAACAAATTTTCCATTCAGCTTTGTGTGGGATAAAAACGCTTCTCCGGTCTTGTTTACGGTCTCTAAAAGCTGGTCGTTTAATTTTTCCAATTCCTCTTCGTCTTCCATCCCGGACGGGTGAGACCGGAAACAAACCGTGCTGAAGGGGACCGGCGCCAGACGTTCAAAGTCGGGATGTGCGTCGATCCAGCCAGCGAATTTTGCGGCGAGCGCCACTGCATATCGAATTCTGTCGGCAATGCCGGCGGTCCCGAAATAACGCACAACAAACCAGAGTTTTAAGGCGCGAAAACGCCGGCCAAGCTGCACGCCATAATCCATGTAATTTTCGACCTCGCTATCCTCTTTCGTGCGCAAATACTCGGGAACCAAGCTGAAAGCCCGTTTCAGGACCTCGGGTTTGCGAGTGTAAAACGCGCTTAGATCCACCGGCACAAACAGCCATTTGTGCGGATTCACCACGAGTGAATCTGCCCGTTCGCAGCCTGCGAGGACGTGTCGCATCTCGGGAACCACGGCAGCCGAACCGCCGTAAGCCGCGTCTACATGCAGCCATACCTGCTCCTTTTCGCAGATGTCCGCAATCTCAGGAACCGGATCGATGCTTGTGGCAGAGGTGGCGCCCACGGTTGCCACCACGCAGAACGGCCGCCAGCCTTCTGTGCGATCCTGTTTTATGGCCTGGGCGAGGACGGCTGGTTGCATGCGAAAGGCGTCGTCTGCTGGAATTTTGCGAATCCCTTCCAAGCCGATGCCCAACGTGATAGCGGCTTTATCGATTGAGGAGTGGGCGTGTTCAGATGTGTAAAGTCGCAAACGCGGAAGATCGTTGCGACCGGCTAAACCTTGCTCGCGAATCTGCAAATCCGTGAGCTGTTCCCGCGCCGCGGCGATGGCATGCAAGCTGCTCACAGAGGCGGTATCGTAGATAATCCCCCAAAACGACTCCGGCAAACCCAGCATATGCCGCAGCCAGCTCAGGGTCACCTGCTCCAGCTCAGTGGCTGCCGGGCATGACTTCCACAACATGCCGTTGATATTAAACGCGGCAGAGAGCAGCTCCCCCAGGATACCCGGGCCGCTGCCCGTGATGGAAAAGTAGGCAAAAAAGGCCGGATGATTCCAGTGGGTCATGCCTGGCATGATGATCTCATCGATACTTGCGAGAATCTCCTCCCAAGGCTCCCCGGATTGCGGGGGCAAGGGTGGCAGGGATTTGCGTATGTCTCCAGGCAGGGTATCCGGAAGAACGGAACAATCGCCTACATTGTGCAGATATGCGGAAATCCAATCGATAAACCGTTTTCCCACCTCTCGGAATTCCTCGATCGGCATATCGCCAAGCTGTGGAGGAAGTTTGTGCGTGTGGCGTTCTCGATTCATGATCTCGTTTCAAATCTCATCAGCAGAAATGAAAATCCGGCCAGCCCGTTTACAAACTAACCGGAGATTAGATGATCTACCTGATTCTTAACCCGGCGAACCTGGAACCAAACAGGGAACAGAAAAACAAAAATTGCTTTTCTACGCAGAAGCGCAGAGGTCGCTGAGATGCGCAGAGTTTTTCTTTCTCTGCGTTTAATCTTAAATTATGCGGCCGCCGCAACGGACCGTTTCCCAAAACCGGCGCACAGACCCAGAACGCTGACTGCCAAATGGATAATATTATAAGCCGTATTTAAATGGAGCGTCAGGTACAAGAAACTCTGGTGTCCTAAGAATCCCCAAATGGTTATAGCCCCGTAGACAATTCCGAAAACCTGACAGCCCAAGCGCTGGACGCTTTCCGTGCCTTTGAATCGCAAGTAGAGTAACGCCAAGCCGGAAATTAGGTGGAGGATATTATGGTGTGTATGGAATGTCAGAAACGATCCGATACCCGGAATCATAAATCCCAAGACTCCCGCAATGATAAGAACAACACCGACAATTTGTAGGAATTGTTTTGCCGCCATTTTCCCTCCTTCCTCATAAAAACGGAATAAAGTTGTCAAGACAGTTTTTGACGTCCGGAATGATGTTTCCTTTGTTGCAAAAAAGTAACCCATTCGAGCGAAAAATGCAAGCAAATTCTAGCAATGATTTTTCACGATTATCATTTAGAAAATTAATATAAATTGTAATTGCAATTTTTTTTTGTTATTTTTCTAATAATTAGTGTCTGAACGAAAACTCTTAAAATAGCAGTCATTGCGAGGCGTTTTTTGCCGAAGCAATCTCATGCTGTGCCTAATAGTGAGA
>JBHHWX010000333.1:0-7009 GCA_046756745.1 bacterium
TGTGTTGTTGTATACGGGAGAAAAGCAATGGTACGTGATTTTTTTATTTCTTGACTTAGAATCGATCTAATAAGTGAATCTACATTTTTAGCATCACCCATATTGACATTATTTTTTTGAATATAATCCTTCATTTCAGATACTCGAACAGACTTACCTTTTTTTTCCACCAGTGTTTTAATAACACTAATTAAGCGTTCTCTAATTGTGGGACTATCCTCGTTAACCTCGTTAACTTCGGATGTTTCAACAGGAAATAAATTCTCTTGAAGATTTTTAGATTTTGAGGAGTCGTAAGTATTGATGTAATCTTGAAGTAATTTACGGCGAGTTTCCAGCTTTTTCAATTCTTCTTTGGCTTGTTGGACAAAATCGTCTTTAATCTTGACAAAGGTACACAAAACACTTAAATTTGTCAAGACAAATAATATTTATTTTTGTGTATTTAAGTGTTGTTAGTGTGTTTGTTTGTGTTTATTTGTGTGTTTGCGTGATATAGAGGTATAAGAGGTTGCGAAAATCGTGGGATTTATTTAAATTAGGACACTACCCGTATGCCGGAACTCCCTGAAGTCGAAACCATCAAGCGGGCTCTCACCCGCACCTTATTAAACAAACGTATCGAGCGAGTCCTGGTACGCGACGCCAGGCTGCGCTGGCCGGTTGACCAGGGCAGGCTGAAAAAGCTTGCTGTAAACAGGAATATAAAAAAGATCACGCGCCGGGCGAAATATCTCCTCCTGGGACTCGAACAGGAATCGACTCTGATTATCCACCTTGGAATGAGCGGCAGGCTTCTGCTTCTCGAACAACCCGTACCTTTTGAAAAGCACGACCATGTGATTTTCTATTTTCACGACCACACCGAATTGCGATTTCGCGACCCACGCCGCTTCGGTCTGGTCGATGCCATCCCTTCAGATGAAATCAAATCCTATCCGCGATTTACACATCTCGGTCTCGAACCCCTAACTCGCAGCACGACCCCGGAAAAACTCTTCGAACGCGCTCGTCGCCTGAAAAAGCCGATCAAGAATCTGCTCATGGACGCGCACTTTATCGTCGGGGTGGGCAACATCTACGCAAGCGAAGCTTTATTTTACACCGGCATTCATCCTTCTCTCCCGTCCTGCGATCTCTCCCAGTGCGATTGGGAGCGACTCTTTGGTGAAGTCCGCCGGGTCTTAAGACGCGCTATCAAAAAAGGCGGGACCACACTCAACGATTTTGTCAATAGCAATGGCGAAACCGGCTACTTTCAATTATCACTGGCAGTTTATGGACGGGAAGGAGAGATGTGCTTTGTCTGTGGCTCGAAGATCGAACGATTTGTGCAGGTAGGCCGGAGTACGTTTTTTTGTCCAACGTGTCAAGCGCGAAAAAACGCGATTTAAGACCTCTTAGCGAAGGCGTCCCGCCGAGCGTTTTCTACCCTCAGTCTGTGCTGAGAAGCCCTCGGCAATTTGCCAAGTTCTTCTTGCCCATGCCTTTAGTCAATTCCTAACCTCGACAACTCTCAAGTTCTGAGGTTTGGTAATAACACGATCGGGCGGTTCTTCCCGGCGGTCTCTTCGGTTTTTCGGTGTGGTATCAACAAAAATCATATCTTCCGGGCTGCGCCAGCGGCCAAAATCCAACGTATGAGAGTCTCCCCCTTTTTCGATGACCAGCTTGTGATCGTTTTGATATTCGACGAGTACTTTCTTCTTACTATTTACGACTTTCATTCTAGGAAATGGAAATTCCAAGTCACCTGGCTGTTCAATGCCGTACTTATGGTTTTTCCCGATAAAAACACCCCTGCTGGTCCGGTATCCATCAGGAGTAAGAGAAGCATGGGTTTTCACCCGTTCCCGGAATTCACCCCAAGCGCCATCCACGCCTTCGAGACCGATTTCCACGGAAGCGACGCCGGAACCCTTTCTTATCGCGACCATGACCTTGCCTTGTTTTTTGAAATCCCAGCCGGCATCTGGGATTTGAGCATCCCATTGTGAGGCAGCGCCGCCGGAAAAAACTTCGTGATAAAAAGGCTCTGCGCGGGTTTTACAAAACAAAGCGTTTCGAAACTGCCTCGCCCCCTCGCCCATAAAACGGGTTTCTTGCTCGGCGCCCGGTTCTTCTTCCGTACCATTGATCCAAAAACGCAAAAAGGACTGCTCATTATCGCCTTTTACCACTGCTTGCCAGCGGGTTCCGGAACCCAAGCTGAAGTGTTTGGTGCGATACGTGTATTTACCGGTCCCGGTATCGTGCTGGAGATTATCGTCGAGATATTCTAAATGGACTTCCCAATAATCGTCTTTTTCATCCGCGATCACAGCCACGTCTGTGGTCACCGGGTTCGGTTTCCAGCCCGACAGAAAGACGTCTTCAACGCCGAGGCGGGTTACGCGTTTCCCCATGCCGAAATAGGCGTACAAGGGGAATTTAAAAGTGCTTTGCAAGCTTTTAAAATCCGTGCGTCCGAGATTCCCTCCCAATGCGTTGCCGGTGAAATTCAGAGCGTGCTCTAAAAGCACCAGCTCTGCAGTCATGAGAGCTCGATCTTGCAGCTCTTTATCCACGCCGGCCATTCTGAGCCCTTCGGCTAAAAGCACCAAGCTGGTGATAAAGGCTCTGGAATAGGTGATCGAATGAAATTCCCGCGGCCCGCCCGGCCGCGCTGCCGGCATCTTGCCCACCAGCCAGCTATCGATTTTGTGCATGAGATAGTCCCGGGAAAACTCGCGGGCATTGACAGGCCCGGAGCCGAAAGGGTAGACATGATCGTTGTACCGGAAGCTGGCCCAATTTTTTTTGTTATTCGCTTCCGGCGCCAACCAGTCGCAATTGCCGCTGACTCCCCGGCATCCGAATTGCGGCAAAGTTATCGACGGCGCAAACGCGGAGGCATAAAGATTCATCGATACCATGGCCCACATCTGTTTGTTTGGCTGCAATGACGCCAGGAAATACTTCGCCCGCGTGATCCACTCATGCAGGTGGGCTTGCAATTTATTCTCGAAATTTTCGGGAAGCGAACCGTTGCCGTACCGGCTGCCGTATTTTATTAAATAAAAAGAGCGCAAGCCCCACTGTACCCGTTGACCGACTTCAAAGCGCAACAGGAAGTCTAAAGTCTCATCGACAATCTCGCCGCGGTCGCCGTTCTCCAACCACTGGCTGAGATAATCCAATCGATTTTTTAGATGATTCGATTTGTCTTCGTCTCCGTTGTCGGCTTCTTTTGCAATAATTTCGGCGGGAGTTGCACCGTTGAGCCATTGCTGGCGTCTTTGTTGGAATGTCTTATTGTCTGCCCCAGGCTGGGAATATGCCGAAACGAAACATCCGATCAGGCACAACCATGACAAACATACGACCCTTTTTAAGCGGTTCATTTTCTTTCTCCCTAATAGCAAGTCTTCATTTGTGAAAGACATCTCCAGGGTACAACTTCTCTCAACTAAACTATAAAAACAAAAGAAGAAAATCGAGTAAAATGTTAAAATTGTTGAACATTTTCCAACTGTTCAGTATATTGTGGAATCTATTAAGACGGATTTTCGACAGGCTGGCTTGGACCTGGCTACCCTGAGGATGCTGGAGTTCGCGGAACGCGTTACGCGCAAAGCCCATGAAATCGAGCAGCAGGAGGTTGAGACAACCGGATTATTGGATTGATGTGCAAAACTTGGATGAGAATACCACAACGCATGATGCTCGCTTAACCAATAGCAATTGTAGGGAGATCCCGACATGATCGAATTTCAAGACATCTTTGACAATCCACACCTTTTGGAACACAATATAGCGGACCATATCAAGCTCATCCGGGCGTTGGCAAATTTTCAAGTGGAGCAGGAAACCCGTCTTGAGCTTGAAGATTTAAAAAATCAAAGAGAGCAGCTCTTACTTCATATCAAGGAGCTCGAAGAGGGGTTTGCACTGTTGCTCAAGTCCCGGCAAGAATTCAGCGTCGATCCGAACCCGGGGGTGTTATGCACGCAGAGCACCACCCCGCGCCAGGAGTTGATCGACGCGTTTGTCAGAACCATCGTCCCCAAAGAAATGCAAAACGCGTGGCAGCCCAAAGATTTCACCGGGTCGTTACTGGTTTTATTTGAGAAGGGGGAGGTCGATTCGTGCTCGCTGATTGAAAAAAGATATTCGGGAAACTCCGAAAAAAAACAGACTTCAAAAAACGGTGAAATCCGCAACGGCAAAGACGTGACCGTCGTCGACTCTCCGGCCTCGTTTACCATTTTTAAATCTCCCGAAGATTCCAGCGTTCACACGTGTTTTACACTCGACGAACCGGCCAAAGTCTTTATGATCGTGTATGATGAGAAGGAGCAGGTCGTCCGCAATATCGAAAAACAGTTCACTCAACGAGGAGATTACACCATCGTTTGGGATGGGAACAACGACAAAGACGTGCACATGCCAAAAGGGAAATATTATTTTCAGCTTCAAATTGGCAGCAAGCTATCGGAGCTCAAGGATATCGAACTGTAAAGTAAAAATAGATTGACATTCGCTATGATTTTCTTAAATTATAGGCGCCCTGAATTCATCAGGCGATAATAATTTTGTTGTACAGGAAGGGAAAAAGCGATGGGAGTGGAGAGACTCTTTCGCTTTTTTTGTTTCATAACCACATTTCAAGGAAGGAAGTGTAACATGAAAATGAAAATGAAACCAAAAACGATCGTTCTCGTTGTAGTTGCCGCCATTTTTTTAATAATCCTCCTGCAGAATATGACCTCAGTTTATTTTCAATTCCTATTTTGGCCGATCCAAGTTCCAAAGTTAATTCTGGTGTTAGGCTCTATTTTAATAGGATGGGTCAGCGGTTGGTTTACTCATTTAGCCTACAACAAGGGCAAATCAAAAAACGCCGAAACCAATGGCTCAGCCATTAAATCGCAACTGACTCAAGGCAGCGAACAAACGGAAACTCAGAAAGAAAACCAACCTCAGGAACAGCCCCGGGAACAATCTTAAGCCTGGAAAGAGTGCGATGACGATCCCAGATCCACAAGAGCACAAGCTCATCCGAAAAGCAGAAGAAGCCGGCCAAAATCATGTTTTTCGATTCTGGAATGAGCTCAACGACGCCTCTCGAAAAAAACTCCTCAAACAAATACAAAATATTGACTTCACTTTACTGGATGATCTTCACCGGAGAGTTATTCAAAATCCGGTAAAGAACAAGGGACCCTTCCGGTTCCAAGCCACGGATTTTATTTCGCTGCCTAAAACACCGGAAGAGCGAGTCTGGTTTCGAGAAGCGCATGAAAGCGGGGAAAAGGCTCTGCAGGCCGGCAGAGTCGCCGTGTTATTGGTGGCCGGCGGCCAGGCCAGTCGCTTGGGATTCGATGGACCGAAAGGTGTTTTTCCCATCAGTCCTATCAAGCAGAAGAGTTTTTTTCAATTGTATGCTGAAACGCTCACCGCGCTGACCAAAAGATACGGCTCGGCGCTCCCCTGGTACATCATGACCAGTCCGGCCAATCATTCCCAAACATTGGATTTTTTTGAAAGACACGATTTTTTCAAACTGGAAGCCAAAAACGTGTTCTTCTTCCAGCAGGAGATGATCCCGGCCTTGTCGCCGGACGGGCGCCTTTTTTTAGACGCCAAAGACCATATTTTTACCAATCCCAATGGGCACGGCGGCGCTCTTTCCGGTCTCAGGAAAAGCGGCGCTTTGGCTGATATGCGACAACGGGGCATCGATTTGATTTTCTACTTTCAAGTGGATAACGTTCTAGCGAAAATCTGCGATCCGGTTTTTCTTGGATTTCACATTCAGGAAAACGCACACATGTCCGCAAAAATCGTTCGCAAACGGGACGCCCAGGAAAAGCTCGGGGTGTTTGGGAAAATCGATGGCAGGCTGGGCGTCATCGAGTACAGCGATCTTCCGGAAGAAGAAAAAAATGCCCGAAAACCAGACGGAGAGTTGAAATACTCCGCCGGCAACATCGCAGTCCATATTCTCGATCTCGCGTTCATTGAAAAGGTGACTGAAAAAGGCCTGAACTTACCTTGGCATGCCGCCCATAAAAAAATCTCTCATTTAAATGCAGCCGGCAACCTCATCGAGCCGGATACGCCAAATGGCTACAAATTCGAAACCTTTATTTTCGATGCGTTTCAAAATGCGGAAAGAGCCGTCATGTTAGAAGTCGTGAGAGAGCACGAATTCAGTCCGGTGAAAAACGCGCAAGGTTTGGATTCGCCGGAGACGGCCAAACGCGATTTGGTTAATGTCTTCGGCGCTTGGCTCGAGCACGCGGGCATTGCCGTACCGCGAGACGCCCAAAATAATGTGCAGGGACTTATCGAAATCAGTCCCTTGTTTGCGCTTGACCAGGAAGATTTCAAGAACCGGTCACGCGAAATGCAGTTTACGGGGAAGCTGTATCTGGAATAAAATCATGGTTGTACAAAGTATTATCACGCCGAATTGTCGTATACCCTCACACCGTGCAAGCTGGAAATTCGAAATCCTAAAATCGAAACTCGAACAAACGGAGTTTTCCCCGGACATAGCGTTCCAGAGCAGAGTTTTGGAAGGAGAGATTACACCAATCCGTACTTTCCGATAATCCGTGTTCTCGCCAGAAGCGAACCCAACAGAACCCGGATAAACGGAAAGCACGGATTTTGTTTTGCGGGTCCCTCTGGTACCCAAACTTCGGTTGTGGCGCCCACTGGCCCGCGCATCTCTGCTGCTCCAAACCCCAAGACGGGCACAAAACGCACCGACAAAGGACAAAGTAAGCGATGCGCCCGGTTCAAAGTCCCCCTTATCGCAAACTTATCTTTACTCACATCTTTCATTGAAGCCTGCTGACCCGCTCTGAATTAAAATTCGTAGCTCATTGCTAATCTCATCTAAAGATGACTGAGATTGGTTGAGTTAAGGCGGGAGATAGTCGGCTTCAGCCGAGCCAGAAGATACAATCACTTCCCGAAGGCGTCTCGCCGAGGGTTTTGGGCACAGAGTCAGAGGAAA
>JBHHWX010000334.1:0-6993 GCA_046756745.1 bacterium
TGGCACAAAAGAATCCGGAAGCTAAAATCCACACAATTAAAGGAAAAGTGTAAAGCTTTCAGAGACAATATAAACCTAAATAAAATTCAAATGAATAGCTCATTGGAAAAAGGAGACCCAAATGGACAAATTTCAGGCTATTTTCGAGATTCTCTACTTTCTCTCTGCCATTGATGGTAAAATCGATGACAAAGAATTAGATGTGATTGGTAATTTTCTGGACGCCAATTACGGCAAAATCAACTTCAGTCCCAAAGCGGTCGTCAGTTCGATGGCAACAATGACGGCAAAGGGTATGGTTGAAGAACTGCAACACGCCGCGTTGGTTTTTAAAGACTCCAGTAGTGCGCAAGACCGAACGACCGTTTTGGATTTTGGGCTGCAACTCATTGCTGCTGATGGGAAAATCGCTCCCGCAGAGCGAGATCTTTTTTTTATCCTCGGAAACACCTGGAATATCGATATGAAAAGATTTCTCGATAGCAAAGGGATAAAGTAAGGGAGTGGATATGTTCAAAGTTGATAGCCAGAACGACAGATATGATCGGCGCTGTCAGCGTCATCCCAATCCTTGGTTCGCTGCTCTGGGCCGCGCTGGTGCAGAATGCGCTCAACCGCCACTGGCGGCGGCATCGTTAAATCATCACCGGAATTCTCGTCGCGCTTCTGGCCTTGAGCCGAAACCTCCCTGAAAGGTATGGACAGAAGCTATAAACGGCAACGCCTATTCCTTCTCTGTCGCGAACTTTGTCCTGTTGTTTGGTTGCTCAAATGTCGGCCGTCGAGATAATCAAAGGAGGGAAGATGGGAATGATTTTGGTCAGAAACTACGTGAAATTTGTTCTATCTGCTGTTTTGCTTTGGGGAGTCGCCTGCGGCAAGCAACCGCCTGAAATTTCCTGGACGTATTCGGATGCCGACGTCATTGGTAAAAGCGGGCATAATAACACCAGCGCCATAAATATCGATATTTATCTCGACGCCACGCTGTCGATGGTGGGTTTTGCCAAAACCCGCTCCAGCATTTATAACCGTTTTCTCGATGAACTTGAAATCGCAGCGGCCGGTAGTTGGAAAACCGCAAATGTCCAATTTTTCAAATTCGGGACGAAGATTAAGCCGATCGACCGGCAAGGTTTTAAGGCGGCGAAGGCGCCTGCCTTCTATCGGGAACGCGGCATTTTTGAGCGGACAAATATCGATTCGGTGATCAACCGCACCAACAACGAGCGTGTCAGCGTTATTCTTACCGATCTTTTCCAGGACGATGGCGACGTCAATTCAATCGTTTTGCAGATCAAAGAAAAATGTTTTGTAAGAGGCGTTCAAACCGCCGTGCTGGCTGTACCCAGTGACTTCAACGGCACTGTATTCGACGCAAGAGTTGCCCCTTACCGCTATAAAAGTGTCCCGGGTGATAAGAGTACCTATCGCCCGTTTTATGCGTTGATGTTTGGTGAAGAACGCAACCTTCAACGCATGCTCGAGTTTTTGAAAACGGCTGAATACGTGGATGAAGAGTATATTCTCATCATATCAAGGCGTCTCATCAAAAAATTCAAGGCCCGGGTCACTAAAGCGAGAAAATCCCGATCTCTCAATATGCGCAAGATGCGAACACCTGATCGTTACCCGCACCATTTTGGCTTTTCTTTAAGAAAGGGAAAGGCCACAGGGACCATCCTCGCCGGTATCCGTTTTGAAAGAGCTCCTCACACCGCTGATTTCCAGAAACGCGCTCTCGAATTGATGGTTTTTCGCAAGAGTTCTCTGCCCGGCGCGAAAATCACTGCCCAGGATAGTGTCCTTGCCAGCGATTTGAAGCTGACTGGCCTCGAACGGGATGGCGATAGCTTGACCGCAACCATCGATCTCGACCTGGCGGAACCACCGGGAATTTATTCCTATCTCGTGTATTTGCAACTGCCTCAGAATGGCGGGTTCGAGCTTCCACGTTGGATCGATGTCTTCTCGTCTCAAAATCCAACCGCTTCACGCGATCCGAACAAAACTTTGAATTTAAGGAAATTCGTAATCGATCTGATGCGGGCAAGCCAATCCTTTTCCCAACCACAAATCGCCAAGTTTTATATGACAGTGTACAAACGTTAGAGGTGTAATTTCAGGAGAAGTCAATATGAGAAAAAGTCCGTTCAATTATTTAATCACGCTTATTATCGGGGCTATTTTATGGATTGGCACCGGTGTGGCGCTGGGCAATTTTTTGGCAGAAAATGCCATTCTGGCTGTCTTAACTGAGGATGAATTCAAGATGTACTATCGGATCGTACTGGCTGTAACGGCAGGGCTCGGCGTGGCGATCGCCTTCACCTGGTATCTTTACGGCGCAAGAGACGCGACGGCGCTCGCACTGCAGCGCGCCAGACGTGTCTGGCTCATCATTTTTGTCAGCGAGCTCACTGCAGCGATAGCCGCCGTCGTGACCCTGGTGATTCTTTTCATGGACGAAGGGCTTGAAATTGTCAGCTATTTGCTGTTTTTCCTTGCTCTCGCTGTGCACACTTTTCTGTTTTTTTGGATATGCTCGTTTTATTTGTCGCCACGATCCGTCAAATACATTCCGCTTTTTAGAAGGTAAGAAGGGAGTAGAAAATGGCTAAGAATTATCTCATTGGCATCGGAGGGACGGGCGCCCGTGTTATCGAGGCAATGGCCTTTATGTGTGCTGCGGGCTACGGCCCGGAAGAGTTGAACGTTTTTCTGGTCGATCCGGACGCAGGCAATGGCAATCTCACCCGTACCAAAACCTTGCTGAGCCTCTATAAAGAATGTCAGGAGCGTTTTGCCGCAACCAAACCCGGGGAGCCCTTTCGGACAAAAATAAAGAGTCCGGAGAAGTTCGTCTGGGAAATATTTGAAGACAAGGATACCACGCTGTCGAACTATATCAATTACCAGAACCTCAAGCAAACCAGGCGTGACCTTGCCGGCCTGGCTGAAGTGTTGTTTACCGAGTCGGAATTGATGACCAAATTAAATGAAGGATTTCGCGGCCATCCGGCCATCGGCGCTGTTGTGATGTCCTCTCCGCCGGAGGACAAGAATCCCTGGAAGACGTTGTGGGAAGATATCGAGCGTGCGACGCGGGTGAATGAGCTTCGGGTTTTTCTGGTCGGCTCCATCTTTGGCGGCACCGGCGCCGCCGGCATACCGACGTTCGGAGCTCCCGATATGATCAAATTCAACCCGAATGCCAGAGTCGGGGAACAAAGTAAGGTGCTGCTCGGCGGCGCGCTGGTCATGCCCTATTTCACCTTTGACAGCGATGACGGGACAACAGAGAGCCTGTTTATCAGCAGCGCCGATTTTCCGATCGCGACCAGGGCTGCGTTGCATTACTACAACACCAAGGACCTGGCTTTTGATCAGCTTTATTTTATCGGCGACTCGTTGGCACAACGAGTCGGGCGCTTTTCTCCCGGCAGCCTCAAACAGGAAAACGCCCCTCATTATATTGAAATGACTACCGGCCTGGCGGCATGTGACTTTTTCGATCAACCCGATAATATTGAGTCGACAGAAAAACTGTATTTTACGGCCTGCCGCGATAGCCGGGAGCTGAAGTGGGAGTCTCTGCCGGTCACCCGTGATACCCACCTCAAAAGTGAAAAGCAGAACAAGCTCAAATCCCAGATGACCACGATGGCTGTCTTTGCTTATGCGTTGAATACCTACGGGAAAACGATATTAGCGCAAAAGTATGGGGAGATCCTCGATACCTGGTACCTGGATCATTTTTGGCCCGGCGGCAGCGAGGATGATGAACGAAAAAACAACCCCGGGTTCGTGGAAAATGAAGAGCTGATCAATAAAGTCAGCAGTTTCGCCAACAGATTTCTCACCTGGATTTGTGCCTTCGACGATGAAACCCGGAAGGTGATGCTGGTGGATCGCGAGAAGATCGTCAATGGCGATATCGAAAGCGGTAAAGAACCGGAGTTATTCGATCCCTTGACGAACAGAAGCAACATCGCACGTATGCTAAAAGAACCCTCACAAGACCGTGATTTTGCCTATTTCGTGAATCGCGACCTGAATCAGATCAAAATATCCGACCGTACCCTTACTGCCGGCAACAAGTTTCTCAAGCTATTCTATGAAGCTGCAAAAAAATATTCCCTGGAGAATTTCACCATTAAATAAACGTGGAAGACAAGTCATGGCAGAACAATCGAAACATCTCTATTTGCCACAGTTACAATTGGAAACGGCGAACATCGCCATTCCTGAGAGCAGTGGTTTGTGGAAAAACAATGATCACAAGATTATTCTCGGCATCAGCGACGCCATCATGGTGGATGATAGTGCGCTTACGCGCGGTATCAGCTCGATCCCGGATATTTGGGCGCGCCCTTTGATGTTTCAATCGGGCCTCAATCCGAAGTCGAATCATCCTCTGCATAAACGGATCACCCAGGAATGGCGTGGTTTGTTGAGCCTGCTCGCTCTTTGCAAGATCAAAAGCTACCCGATTGAAATTGTGACAGTAACGCTGGAAAACGATCCGTTTTCGCATTCTTTGCAGCGATTGGCGCCCGGCCCGGTGCAGCTTCAAGAGGGCATAGAATATCCATGGACGGATGCTTTTCTGATTTACTACAACAAAATCGTCGTTGGCGCATTCTCACCGGCCACGTTGGTTTACACCGGTTCGGATTACAACTACAAGCTCAAAAACGAAAGCCTGATGCTGCGCGACGCCGATGGTTACCTGTGCGAGCCTGACAAGATGTATAAAGATGAATTGCGCTATGTGGGGGAATGGTTACAAAATCTACAAAGCCGGTTAAACCCCAAAAGCAGCGATCAAGATAATAAAGGCGCCAGAATGTATACTGATACGGAAAACCCCCACCGGCATGTGGTTGAAATGATCAACGAATTGATTGCTATATGGCTGGACGAGATTTGTGAGGCGCTGGGACTTGGGCTCGAGGCTGAGATTGAGTCTAATGCCGAGATTGCCACAGAGCCGGTGACGCCGGCGGAAGGCGCCCGCCATCTGGAAAAATACAAAATCTATCAGGCGCTGCTCTATCCGCTCGTCCAGGATGAAGATGCTGTCTCCACCGATATGGGGCTGGATTTCTTACGCGAAACCAGCGGCTATAAGAAGGTGATCGTAGTCACGGAAAAGACGTTGCGAGATCACGGACAAATTTGGGGAACTACACTCTTGCGAGACCTCGGCGGCGATGCCGCCCGCTGCATCGAGCAATTCTTTAAAGCGCCGTTTGGGGACAGCATTGGCGGCGCCAGCCTTTCAACTTTCAATGCCATCTGGATACGCCCCGAAAAGTATTTTCTTTCCGATGTGCTGTTACGCGGCAAACAGGGATACGTCCTGACCGAAGACGAGGCGGAATTCAACTGCGGCCGGCGTTATGTCATGCCCTTCACTCCGGAGATTCTCCGTTTCTTCACGCCGGAGGAGATTGTCGATAGGCTGAAGCCGGCACTCAAGGAAGAAAACCAAATGGTGCGGTTCGGCTTTTCCTTGCCGATCATCGACCGGAATGGAGCCAAAACGACCATTCAAATCGAAAAGATTTTTAGAATGCGCCCGGCTTCCGCAGACGATGGCACGATCATCGATACTGAGGCGCCGGTGCTGGAAATTTTTCCAAAATATCTCGGTCCGCGCTGGCGGCGCCATTATGTGTTCAACAGCCACGCGGATAACTTCGAAGTGACTCCGGTTGTCAACGGCAAGGCTGAAATTAATTCTTGTTTGCATGATACCACCATCGACGGCGCCCGCAGCAAAATCGGGATCACCCAGATCATAGGTGATGATGCTTTTCCCGAGGGATTGGCGATTTCCCGCGCCGGGGACAATCAAGAGCAGATCGGCTTGGTTTTGTTGAAGCGGGAGAGCTTACTTGGTCATCTGGAAGGGAAATGGAAAATCGGTGTGGATTTCGGCACTTCCAACACCAATGTTTTCAAATTAGTCGGGGAAAAAGCCCAACCATGGATTTTCGATTTTCCCCGCTATACGCATAGAGTTTTTCTAAGCGATGAAGAGCAACGCCGGCAATTGATGCGTGACTTTTTCATCCCCTCTGAGAAAATTTCTCTACCCATTCCGACGATTCTAAAAATCTACAACTCAAACAAGAAGGACAATTTATTATTCGATTACTTCATCTATTTTACTGATGGATATAAATTGCTTGACCATGCCCGCACAAACATCAAGTGGGAGGAAGAAGAAAAAGATACAAAATTCTTCATTCGCTCTATATTGTTTCTGCTATTGATCGAGCTCGCAGACCGAAACGTAAAATCAGCGGATTTGGGATATTCCTATCCAAAGGCTTTCTCTGAGGATGATTGCAATACGCTCAAACAGGAATGGAATTATGCATTTAAGGAGCTTCTCGAAAGAGAGCAACGCGTCATGGATTGTTCGCGCCCGAAGCTGAAGCAACTTCTATCCGGTACCGTCCCGGAAATTCTCGATCCTTTTTTCGAAACGGAGGGCTATTGTTCCGGCCAATATTTCAACAGCTATCTGGATTTGACGGACCAGGCAGGACTTGCCAACGCTGCCATCTGTCTGGACGTTGGTGGAGGGACGACAGACATCAGTATCTGGTACGATACGGATATTGTGTCTGATGCTTCGGTGCTCTTCGCCGGCCAGGAAATTTCTCAATCGCTACGATCGGAGTCTTCACGCGTCCGCGAGTACCTTTTCAGTCCGAATGCGCTCATTAGCCTCGAGGAAAAACTCGACGAGGATATGAAATTCGTTCAGATACTCAATCTCGTATTGTGTAACGAAGAAAAACAAATTCACGAGAAACTTCTTGATCATTCCAACAAGCAGGATATCCTTTGGTTGCGACAAATGCTGGCGTTAGGATTTTCAGCACTGTCCTACTTCACCGCTCTTTTAACAATCGCGACGGATAGCTTCTTGCGGAAGAGCCTCTCGCTGGATTCCGAGGATACATTGCTGAAAAG
>JBHHWX010000335.1:0-6933 GCA_046756745.1 bacterium
TTGCGCCAGTGGTGCGAGGACATCAACGGGATGCAGTCGGATGTGACGTATGATTACGTGTACGTTGACGAGGAAAGCTTTAAGAAATATGAACCGAAATCGTTTGCGGATTTGCTGGCCGGCTTTCGAAACTATAAAGAGAATACCTAACTATGAACTTTCGCAACCGCCTTCTTGAAATCACGGAAAAACAGAACAGCCTTCTCTGCGTCGGCTTGGACCCGGACGTGCAAAAAATGCCCGACATCATCAAGTCCGATACGGACCCGCTGTTCAGTTTCTGCTCTGAAATCATGAAGAGTACAAAAGACGCTGCGGCGGCTTTTAAGCTCAATTTCGCGTTTTTCGAAGCAGAGGGATCAAAAGGCTGGGCAGCGCTTGAACGCCTGATGGAAATCATGCCGGAAAACGTGCTCACCATCGCCGACGCCAAGCGCGGCGACATCGGCAACACATCGGAAAAATATGCGCGAGCCATTTTCGAAAAGCTCGGTTTTGATGCGGTGACGGTGAATCCGTACCTCGGCCGGGATTCGGTGGAGCCGTTCTTACAATGGCCGGAAAAAGGCGCATTCGTTCTCTGCCTGACTTCGAATCCGGGAAACCGGGACTTTCAATACTTCGGCGACGGCGCGAAACCTCTTTACTCCGAGGTGCTCGAAAAAGTACATCGTTGGAATGCGAAAAACAACTGCGGCGTGGTGGTCGGCGCTACCCGGCCGCAAGAATTGCAAAACATTCGAAACGCGGCGCCTGATTTACCTTTTCTGATTCCGGGAATCGGCACGCAGGGGGGCGACTTGAAAGAGTCGGTGCAGAACGGCACGGATGCTTCGGGCAATTTGGCGTTGTTCAACGTCAGCCGGGGGATTATTTACAAATCCAGTGGCAGCGATTTTGCCGAAGCGGCGCGGTTAGAGGCCGAGACATTGCGAGATCGAATCAATGAAGTCAGAAAGGGAATCGGCTGTTGAGTAAATGCCTAAAAAGTTGTCGTTTCGCAATTTCGCTTGAAGCGCGCGCCTGACGCCCTCGAACCGAGATTTTATTTAGCTCACAAGCCCTCTCCAAAACCAAAATAGTGAATAACAAGTTATGCTTGCATCAGTCAGATATTATAATTAATTTTGTGTGTTAGTATGAAATTCAAGAAACCCCAATGATAATTACATACGGCATTAACTTTGCGGATATACGAAGTTATTTGGAAAGAGCGGTTTGTTGAAAAGATTGAATCCATTCATCAAGTTACAACTGAAGAAGTGGAAGAAGTTCTTTTTTTCGGCGGTGCCCACTTTCGTCGGGCCCAGAAAGGTCGAATAAAAGGTGAAGACTTGTACGCCGCTTACGGCCAAACTGAAATAGGAAGATTTGTAATTGTTTTCTTTATTTACAAAAGGCGGAGAAACGCTGCTCTTCCTATTTCAGCAAGAGATATGTCTCTATCCGAACGGAGGTATTATGAGCAAAAAAGATAAACATGTTGACTCAATTCCAGACGAGTTTTCCAGCTATGAGGAAGCAGCTAAATTTTGGGATACGCATGATACAACTGACTATCCCGATGCGTTTGAGGATGTTGAAGTGCATGCTGAGTTACGAAAACGACATCATGAAGTTGAAGTAGATGAAGATGTGATGAAAGCGCTTCGAAAACAAGCCCAAAAACAAGGTGTTTCTGCTAACCGACTTGCTAGTGACTTGCTGCGTCAACAAGTCTCAACAGCACCTTAACTCAGAATCTCTCGGTTTAATCGTAAACACGTTATAAGATTCTGTGAAATTCCAGAAGTTGTGCCAACAGATTCCTCGCCGATTTTCGTCGACTCGGAATGACATTTTGGGACAGCCTCACAACATTTTTAGAAAACATGTCTGAAGAACAATGCTTACAACTCTTTAAAAAAACCGGAGCGCTTTTGACCGGACACTTTCTGCTGACTTCCGGCTTGCACAGTGAGCGCTATTTTCAATGTGCGAAAGTTTTGCAATACCCGGAATATGCGGAAATATTGTGTTCGCATATCGCGCGTCATTTTGAGGAAAAATCGCCGGATTTGGTGATCGCGCCGGCGCTGGGGGGCCTGATTGCCGGTCACGAAGCGGCCCGGGCTCTGGGCGTGCGGTTCGTTTTTACGGAACGGGAGAACGGGCAGATGAGCCTGCGCCGTGGTTTCGAAATCCACACCGGAGAAAAAGCGCTGGTCGTCGAAGACGTCATCACCACGGGAGGCTCCGTGCGCGAGGTGCGCGAGGTGGTAAAACAGTTCGGCGCCACGCCGGTCGGGGTGGGGTGCATCGTGGACCGCAGCGGCGGTCAGGTGGATTTCGGGGTGACTTTCTTCTCCTTGCTCGATCTGCAAATCGAAGCTCACCCGCCAGAAACGTGCGCTCTCTGTCAACAAGGCATGCCGTTGGTCAAACCAGGAAGCAGGAAAATTGATGGTTAAAGTCCGGGTTCCCGCCTCAACCTCTAACCTCGGCGCCGGTTTCGATTGCTTTGGCATGGCGCTACGGCTGTACTTAACCGTAGAAATGGAGAGCATTCGGCGCGGCTTGCATGTCTCGGTTTTCGGAGAAGGCGGTTCAGAAATCGCTTTCGGTGAGGAAAATCTTATTTTTAAAGCTGCACAAAAACTCTATCAAGTGACCGGAATACGGCCGCCTGGATTCAGGATTCGAATAAACAATGAAATACCGTTGTCTAAAGGACTCGGAAGCAGCGGCGCAGCGACCATTGCCGGGCTTGTCGGCGCCGCCAAGCTCACCCAGACAGAATTACCGGAGCAGACATTGCTCTCGCTGGCCCACCAAATTGAAGGACATCCGGAGAACGCCTCAGCCTCCTTGTTCGGTGGATTCACCATTAACTGTATCCAAAACGACCAAGTGATATGCAAAAAAGTAACTGTGCCCGAAGACTTAAATGCCGTGTTGGTGGTTCCAACCGCAACCGTTTCCACCCGGGAAGCTCGAAAAGCTCTTCCGAAGAACGTGCCGTACGAAGATGCGGTCTTCAACCTGCAATGCAGCTCTCTCTTCACCCATGCTTTTCTCACCGGGAACGTCGAGTCTCTTCGCGAAGCCATGCAGGATCGACTGCATCAACCGTACAGAAAACACCTGATCCCCGGGTTTGATGAATTTGAACGATCTGGGTATGAAAATGGCGCGCTGGGAGTCTGCGTCAGCGGCTCCGGATCGGCTGTTTTGGCATTGACCCATCCAGATAGCAGCGAGCGACTCCTGCAGAAATGGACGGAAACAGCCCATTCTCTAAAAATAGCAGCATCCGTCCTCGCCCCGGGGATCGAAAATACCGGCGTTGAATTAAATATGTTAAGTCGTTAATAATTAATCAAACGGAGCAATGGATTTATGGAGTGTTGGAATGATAGCCGCCCTCCCCAATACTCCAGTACTCCATTATACTACTGAATTAGACGATTTGCCCTTTTGCCCAGATGATGATGCGAGAGACCACGAGCATCGGGGTTCGAATGCAGAGAGAACAGCGACGCTGCCGTGCGATCAATTCCCACAACTGCTGAAATGTGCCGGTGGATTCGAGATGAGAACATAGGGAACAGGGTATCAGTACTGAAAAGTCAAATTCTTCATTTTTTGGCAAGCCCCGACTGTCCTAATTGTATTCCTAAAATGACTGTCGGGGCAAGATAATTTAAGTTGCAGTCGTTAAATCCCGCGTTTTTTGCAGGGCTCCCCCAGGTCAGGGAATAAGACCGGAGATGTCGACGTCATGTCTTCCAGGTTTGGGATTAAACAATAGCGAAACATGTAACGTACAATGAACAACAGATTACCTTTTTTGTGCTGCCGCACGATAATATTGTTTTTCCTCTGTGTCCCGATCTGCATTTACTCTGGTGAAAGCGCAACACAGGCGCGTATTATCGGCCGTGTGATCGATAAATCTCAAAATACCCCCTTGGCTGATGTTCAGATTTATATCAGAGGTTTACGGCGCGGGGATGTGACCAACCAACAGGGTGAATTTCTTATCGACCGCCTGCCTGTGGGTACCTACGATTTGACACTGAGATTGCTGGGTTATAGAACCATTAAAAAATACGGTATTGTTTTAAAAGCGAACGAAACCGTTGAGCTCAACGCCGCGATGGAGGTGGACGTCCTCGAATTTGAAGATGTGGTGGTCACCGCCACACGGGAAGAGGAAATGGCCTCCGAAATTCCGAGAATGGTCTCCATCGTCGACGCGAAGACCATCCGGGAAAAGAGTCTGTCGCAGACCCCCGAGCTTTTGCGCGCTGCGACCGGCGTGGTGGTGCAAAAAACCAATCAGGGCGGCGGTTCCCCCATTATCCGCGGCCTGAAAGCCAACAAACTGCTCTTTCTCGTGGACGGGATCCGCATGAACAACGCCACCTACCGCGGCGGGAACTTTCAGTATTTGAACACTGTCGACGCAACTTTTCTGGAACGCATTGAAGTGGTGCACGGTCCCAACTCCGTGCTCTACGGCAGCGACGCTCTGGGAGGGGTGATCAACGTTCTCACCCAGAATCCACAGCTCAACCGCGGCGACGGCGCGTCGTTCAAAAGCTCGGTTTCAGCAACCTTGTCGACCGCGGACGAGACGCAAACCACGCATGCGACGCTCATGGCTGCCAACTCAAAATGGGGCGTTCTGCTGCACGGCGTGTATAAATCGTTTGGCGATATCCGGCGCGGCAGTCGGGGGGGAGAGACCTTGATGCAACGGCTGCAAAATGACTCCCGCACACCGCGCCTCCTCAACAAAACGCAAGCGCCGAACGGCTACAACGCGTATGCCCTCAATGCCAAAGCGCGCATCGTGCTTTCGGAGTTTCAAGAGCTCACGATCAGCGCCCAGATGGATCGCCAGATAGAAGTGCCGAGATACGACGTGGTGGAAGTACGCAAGGATTCCATCAGATTTTTTGATCCACAAGAACGCGATTTGGTTTATCTGCGCTACACAAACACCCACGGGCGCACGTTTTTCAACAGCTTGACGGCGACGCTGTCGCTGCACCGGCAGCTCGAAGTACGCAAACGCCAGAGATTTGGCAGTGCGATGGAAACCACCGACCGTTTTCGAACGCTGACGCCGGGCGTGCAATTGCATTTCGACAAACTCATCGGACGGCATCACTTGAGCTACGGATCGGAGATCTATTTCGACAACGTGTCCACACACTCTTTTAAGCGCAACACACGTACCGGGGACATCTCTGAAAAGGCCCCGCTCTTCCCGGATGGCTCGTCCTTTTTGAATTTCGGTTTTTACATGCAGGACGCTTTTTATCTCCACCCCAAATGGGCTGTGAACATCGGCGGCCGGTTCAGCGCATTTCGGCTCGAGGCTCCTTTCTCAGACCGCTTCAGTTCCGTAAGCTTCGGAGCTCTGGAGCAATCCTCAACGTCGCTCACCGGTAGTTTGGGCTCACAATTTCATCTCACAGACGCGGTCAGCTTTATTACTAATGTTGCCCAGGGGTTTCGCACGCCCAATTTGGATGATGTTTCCAAACTCGGTCCGGGCAAAGGCAGTAGCTTCTTCGACATCCCCAACCCGGACGCGGTTCCGGAAAAATCCGTCAGTGTTGACGGCGGTTTGAAGATACACAGCAGCCGGTACAACGCAAATGTCGTGGGATTTTATAACTCCCTCACCGATGTGCTCGTGCGCCGGCCGGCGACATTTGACGGTTCCCGGTTTATCGTGGAAGAGGGGGACACCCTGCACGTCTTCCGCAAAGAAAACGCAGCGAAGGCTTTTACAACCGGGTTTGCACTCGATATGCAGGTACGGATCGGGACGAATGGCTTGCTTTTTGGAAACCTAAGTTATACATTTGGAAAGAACGTGACAAATGCCGAACCGTTGACAGGCGTGCCTCCGTTTAACGGACTGCTTGGGCTGCGTTGGAGCCGCCAGCGGTTCTGGAGCGAGGTGAATGCGCGTTTCGCTGCGGAGCAAACCCGGCTCTCTTTAGAAGATGCAGAAGATTTGCGTATCCCTGAGGGGGGGACCCCCGGCTGGTTCACCCTGAATGTGCGTGCTGGAATTCATCTGTTCGAGCGCCTGGCGCTTAAGTTGGCGCTGGGCAATGTTCTGGATCGAAACTACCGCGAACATTTGAGCGGCTTTAACGCACCGGGGAGAAATTTTCAGTTCGGGATCAAGCTGGGCTACTAATCTCACTTCTTAGAAACTTGGCCGAAAAGTCCAAACTCACTTGCCCGACGATGTCTCACCGAGGGCTTCTCAATCCGGATTTGAAGTAGGACCCGTTCTGATAGGACGTAGTCGCTTAAGAAGCTTTACTTTTCGGCCAAGCTTCCGGTTTTCATCCGAAGAAAAGTATCTGAAAATAATGGAACAAATAACGTATGAGAGATATTTCTTACATTGCTTATAAAACTTTGCTTGCGATTACAAATGGCGATCTTGGTCTTTTGAATAGCAGTGCAATAACCGCTCTTTTGAATGATTTTCAATATGTCTGGTTAGAGGAAGCAGGTATCAATTATAGGTTTGAATTTCTCAATGTTGCCCGTTCTCTTCTCAACGGACAAAACAAGAATATGTTCAAAGTCACTAACAGCAAATCAATTGAGGAGGTAAGGCGAAAGATGAGTATGTCAAGAATAGCGAATCGCATTAGGATTTAATAAAGAATACAGTGCCGTGTTGAATCCGAGAAGCAACCCAGTTTGACGAAAGGAGGTGAGAAAAATGGTGATCCCAAGTCTTGTCGAATCGTTCTAAAAGTGAAATTTGTTCATGAGAAAAGGGGATTAAGATCAATAAATAACCAACAAACGGAGGGTCTCATGAAATATTTATTTTGTTTTTTCGTCCTGCTTTTATCAACCAGCGTGTTTGCGCAACATAATGTCAGTGGTACCGTTTTTGATCCGGGC
>JBHHWX010000336.1:0-6874 GCA_046756745.1 bacterium
CTCAGCTTATCGTGATGGATAAAACCGAAATATTTCTCGTCTCTGGTACCGGAGACGTTATCGAGCCGGACGAGAACGTGATTGCGATTGGCTCTGGTGGCAGTTATGCGATGGCGGCGGCCAGAGCTTTGATGAAACATTCCAATTTAAAGGCCAAAGCTATTGTCAAAGCCTCGTTGAATATTGCTGCGGACATTTGTATTTACACAAATTCGAATTTAACGATTGAACAAATTTAGGTTATTAACTGTGTCAGATATTAAAGAGTTTACACCAAGACAAATCGTCGAAGAGCTGGATAAGTATATTATCGGACAAGATAACGCTAAGAGATCAGTGGCTATTGCCTTACGAAATAGATGGCGCCGGCTTCAGGTTTCGGATGAGCTTCGTGAAGAAATTTATCCCAACAACATCATCCTAATCGGCCCTACGGGTGTTGGGAAAACCGAAATTGCCCGCAGGCTGGCCCGTTTGTCTCACGCCCCGTTTATCAAGGTTGAAGCGTCGAAATTTACGGAAGTCGGATATGTCGGGCGAGACGTGGAATCTATGGTTCGCGATATCACGGATTTGGCTGTTTCGATGGTGAAATCCGAAAAGTCAGAGGAAGTTCAGGAATTAGCACAAAAGCATGCTGAAGCGAGACTGCTTGATTTGCTCCTGCCTCCGCCTCCCAAAAAGGGAAAGGTTCCCGTATCCAATGAAGTTGAACCGAATGGCGCCGAGGAGCGGTATTTGCGTTCACGCGAGAAGATGAAGAAAAGGCTGACATCCGGTTCCTTGGAAGAACGGATGGTTGAGCTGGACGTGCAGAGCGACCAGTTTCCACTGATGCAGATTATTTCGCCGATGGGCGTTGAAGAAATGGGTTTTAATGTGCAAGATCTTTTTGGCGGAATGATGCCCAAGAAGACCAAGCAGCGAAAAATGAAAATTTCCGAGGCGCGTCAATACCTTATGCAGGAAGAGTCGCAAAAACTCATCGATATGGAACAAGTCATTCAAGATGCGATAAGGCGTGTAGAAAACTCGGGAATTGTGTTCTTGGACGAGATTGATAAAATTGCCGGCGAAAACGCTAAGTCCAGCCCGGATGTTTCGCGTGAAGGGGTTCAACGGGATCTGCTCCCGGTTGTTGAAGGAACCAGCGTCTTCACCAAATATGGGATGGTCAAAACCGATCACATTTTGTTCATTGCTTCGGGCGCCTTTCATGTGTCCAAACCCTCGGATTTAATCCCGGAATTGCAGGGCCGTTTTCCGATCCGGGTAGAATTAAATAGTTTGACTGCAGACGATTTCGTACGCATCCTCACCGAACCCGAAAACGCCTTGATCAAGCAATACATTGCCCTGCTAAAGACCGAGCACGTCGATTTGGCCTTTACAAAAGACGCGATAAAAGCGATCGCAAACATCGCTAGCGAGGTCAACGGAAATGCGGAGAACATCGGGGCGCGTCGACTGCATACTGTCATGACAGCTTTATTGGAAAAGTTTCTTTTTGAAGTTCCTGATTCGGATTTGAAAAAAATCAAGATCACCAGCGAAATTGTTCAACAAACTTTGAGCGAGATTGTTGAAGACCAGGATTTAAGCCGGTACATTTTGTAGAGGAGGAGCCGTTGCTACACTTCTTATCCATTGCAGACTTCTCAAGCGATGAAATACTTCAGACCTTTGATCTTGCCAGCGAGCTTAAGATAAAGCAGAAAACCGGTGTGCCGCATAGGCTTTTAGAGGGAAAAACCCTGGCGATGATTTTCCAGAAACCATCTGCTCGCACGCGCGTTTCATTTGAAGTCGGCATGTTTCAGTTAGGCGGACATGCTCTTTATTTAGGCCCGAACGACATTCAGGTTGGCAAACGCGAGTCGGTGGCGGATGTTGCTCGAGTGCTCTCCCGTTATGTGGATCTGATGATGGCCAGGTTATTCGGTCACCACCATATCGAAGAGTTAGCAGGGAATTCCTCTGTTCCGGTTATCAACGGGTTGACCGATTTGCTGCATCCCTGTCAAGTCATGGCCGACATGTTCTCGATTTTTGAAAAAAAAGGGCAGACTCAAAAACTGGCGATCGCCTATATCGGGGATGGCAACAATATGGTAAACTCCTGGCTTAATATGGCACAGAAGCTGCCGATGACGTTAAATTTAAGTATTCCGGAAGGCTATGATCCGGATTCCGAAATATGGAACCTGGCTCAGAACGCAGGCGTGAGCGATATTCAAATGTTTCGAGACCCGGCAGACGCAGCGCGAGGCGCGGATGTGATTTATACCGACGTTTGGGCGAGCATGGGACAGGAGGCCGAAGCCGAGAAAAGAAAGCAGGCTTTCAAAGATTATCAAGTCAACTCTTCTCTTGTATCCGCAGCCAGCCCAAACTGTTTAGTGATGCACTGCCTTCCGGCGCATCGGGGTGAGGAAATCAGCGATGCCGTCATCGATGGACCGAATTCAATTGTTTTCGACCAGGCTGAAAATAGACTGCACGTACAAAAGGCTATCATGTTAAAGTTAATGACATGAGCTCTCGAGAAGTTAAGTTCCAAGATTTAGATCTGAACCCAAAATTTGATGCAATCGAGTTCTCAAAAGCTCAAGCCGGCCAATGGGATGATTTTGTATGGAATGCCGATAACGGCACGATTTTTCACACCCGCCGGTTCTTGAGTTATCATCCGCCTGGGCGTATCCGGGACAATTCACTGATCATCATTAAAGATCGAGAATGGATTGCGCTTTTTCCGGCTGCTGTAAAACGCACGAGCGGGGCGAAAATATTGGTTTCGCATCTCGGCGCTTCTTTTGGTGGAGCGGTCATCAAATCTCCGCAGTCTATCAAAGATACGTTTCAATTGCTCGATGTGATCGTGAACTATGCTCATCAGCACGCGTTTTCTAAAATTATCATGACGCTGCCGCCGCAAATTTATTTTTCGCGGCCTAACAACTATTTCGATTTTGCTTTGCAGGAATTCGGCTTCACCTTCCTGAAGCGTGAAGTCTCCAGCATGCTGCCGCTGGATTTTGCAGAAGAGGATATTCTGTTCAAGTTTACCGCGTCCGCGCGCAGAGCCGTCCGCAAAGCAATCAATCTAGGAGTTGTTGTGCGCGAGTCAAACGAATTAGACCGTTTTTACGTTTTGTTAGAGAGAAACCTGAAATTACGCCACAACGTGCAGCCGACGCATTCTTTGGCTGAAATTGAAAGCTTAAAAAAATTGTTTCCGGAGAGAATTCGTCTTTTTGCCGCTTACAAGGATTCGTCCATGATAGCCGGCATTCTCATTTTTATCTGCAACGAGAAAGTCGCTCTGGCTTTTTACATCAGCCACGACGAAAAGATGCAAGAGAACCGCGGGGTAAATGTTCTTTTTTATGAAGTGATTCGTTGGTCGCTCAGGAGACGATTGCAATTTCTTGATTTTGGAATCTTTACTGTGAATATGAAGCCGAACTGGGGATTAGCTAGGTTCAAAGAGAGTTTTGGGGCGCTTGGTGTTTTCCGGGATACTGTTGCAAAAGATCTGACCTAACGCCTTGCCCCGTTATGAGCTAATCGGAGGCCGATTATGACCTTATTTTCACGATTGCGGACACGGCGCTTTTTTCAAATCCCGGAGAGCGAGCGATTTACTCGGATTCATTACCGGCGTATTGACTTTTACTCCGTATCAAAGCTGGCGTCACGAACATGCGATTCATCACGCTACAGCAGGTAATTTGGACAGCAGAGGCGCCGGCGATATCTGGACGATGACCGTGCAGGAGTATCTGGACGCATCCTTTTGGAAGCGACTGAGTTACCGTCTCTACCGCAGCGTGTACTATACGGATATTGCGCTCATCGCTATTCTGGTTATTATGGGTTTGACCATCGGTCTCAAAACATATTTTATGATTCAACTGCCGGTTCAAATGATTTCCGGGACTGCCGGAGTCTGGTTGTTTTATGTACAGCATCAGTATGAGGATGTGTATTGGCAGCGCGATGAAAATTGGGATTATCAGAAAGTGGCTCTTGAAGGAAGTTCGTTTTATAAATTACCCAAAATTTTACAATGGTTTACAGGCAATATTGGCTATCACCACGTACACCATCTCAGCGCCCGTATCCCAAATTATTATCTCGAAAAGTGCCACAATGAGCACCCGGTTTTTCAAAAAGTGCACGCCATAACATTCTGGTCGAGTTTACGCACTTTGAGATATCGTTTGTGGGACGAAGAACATCGGAAGTTAATCGGGTTTCGGCAAGTCAAAGGACTTATAGAGGATGGTTCATAAAATTCTTCACATAGCGCCATTTAATATCGCTGGAGTTCCCATGACTTTGGTCAAGGCTGAAAGACGCTTAGGCTGTAAAAGCCGCCTCGTTACTCTTGCTCATGATGACCGGGACTATGAAGAAGATATCTGTCTTGACCTGCCTTTCTTAGATTTTTGGGGGACACGATTTGCAAAGAATCTGTTTTCCCATCCCAGCAAACTCGATGTGAGCAGCGAAAGAATCCAATTTCCTGAGATTCCTATCAAATGGCATCCAAACGGATTCCCTGAGAAACATTTAGTTGCTTTCCGGGAATGGGTTTGGCAACCCAAAATTCAAAGGCTTTTCAACGAGATTGATTTTTGGAATTTCGATGTTTATCAATTAGATGGCGGGCTGGAGTTTTTTCGCGATGGCCGAATTATCCGTCAGTTGAAAAAACAGGGCAAAAAAATCATCTGTTGTTACATCGGCAGCGACCTGCGTACACGTGGTGTGATCCCGGAAATCGATGCCGTGTCTGATCTGAACATTAGTTTTGAATTCGATCATCTAAAACTTCACCCAAACATTAAACATGTGTTTTTTCCTTTTGATGTCGCAGGCTTTCCCCAGCGATCCGAAGAACCTTCCGGTAACATTAAAATCGGCCATGCTCCGACAAACCGGCGTGCAAAAGGAAGCGATATCATTACGGCGGTTATTGAAGAACTGAAAACCGAGTTCTCGTTTGAATTCTTGCTAATTGAAAATATACCGTATCGCGAGGCCTTGCATAAAAAATCGCAATGCCATATCTTCATCGATCAAATTAGCGAATTAGGTTACGGGATCAATGCCTTAGAGTCCCTGGCTATGGGTATCCCAACGTGTTCTTCTCTCGCTCCGGATTTTGTAAACACCTGTCCTGATCATCCCTTTATCGATATAAACAAAAATAACTTGAAACATAAACTACGTGAGTTAGTGCAAAATACACGTCTGAGACAGGTTAAAGGGTGTGCTGGTAGAGAATGGGTAGACTGTCATCATAACAGCGTAAAAGTTGTCGAGGAGATTCACAAACTCGCTGATTTTGAGCTAAGCGCCGCTTACATAAGCGAATTGAACTAAGGAGGGGAAAAATGAAGAGCGCAAGTGCTTTGAAACGCATTTGCCTGGCTCTATGCGAGAAATTACTGACAACGAAGGAAAGGAGCCCGGAGGAAATTGAAGCAGACCAAATCGAACGTATTATCATCATTCGACGACACGATAGTTTGGAAGACCTTCTTTTAGCTACTCCGGTCTTTCGAGCTGTTAGGCAACATTATCCAAACGCATACATTTCAGTTTTAACTCGTACACACATGGCGCCATTCATTCAGAATAACGTCAACCTCGACGAGGTTATCTGCGTTGATCATGGCATTCGAAAATGGTCGCTTCCCAGGATGGTGCATTTAATAAAAAAATTACGTCGCCGGTATGATTTAGCGATTGTTCTGTTTACTGTGTCTCACTCTTTTTCAAGCGATTTGCTGGCATATTTTACGCGCGCTCAATTTATCTTAGGCTCTGAACATCTGGTATTCCCTGGCTGTAAAAAGAATTTTTTCTATAATTTGCTGGCCCCGTATTCGGAGTTGAATAAACACGAAACGGTGCGGAATCTCGATATTACGCGCTTTATTGGAATTGAGACGGAATGGCTGCACGAAGAGATTCACTTAACCCGGGAGGATAAAGAGAAGGCGATTGATTATTTGAATCGCGCCGGTCTGAAACCTGATGACTTTATACTTGCAATCAACCTCGACGCTTGGCCGAAGAACGACCAAGATGTCGCTCTCCTCGTTCACTTAGCGAAGTATTTTAGTTCAAAATATAACGCGCGCTTAGTTGTTTCTTGGGAGCTTGAAAACGAGGCTGCTGCTTTAGAATTTGTCAGCTCGTTACCATTTCGACCGATCGAATCGAATGGATTAAGTTTACAACAACATCTGACTTTGTTATATTTTTGTGATTTGGTTTTCTGCTATGACAATATTATTATGCATTTGGCCGCGTGTGTCGGTACACCTTTAATAGCCATTTTCAATGAGTCCGATCCCTACCATCGAAAACCTATCGGATCACAGTTCATGGCTTTTAAGACAGAGGAGGGTATAGGCGCTGCGATTACATCCACTCAGATCATCGATATGGCGACGCGTCTCTGCTCGCAATACCCAAAAAGGAATCGTTTAAAAGGGGAAAATTTCGATATCTCCGATCAGGTGCTGGATGATTATCTTAATACATTGAGCACATTTGAAGACTCCAAAACTGAGTGATTCCACGACTGGCCTCTGTGGCTCATGTCTTTATGCAAGGAGGGTTGGTGCTTTAAGCGGAAGTCAATTTCTGCTATGCCGTTATTCAAAAATCGATAGATTGTATGAAAAATACCCAAGCTTGCCAGTATCTTCTTGCCAAGCCTATTCACAAATAAAGGAAACAAAAAAAGGAGGTTAATCGATATGAGAATCACCGATATCCTTCGTGATAAAAAGCTGGACGTGAAAACCATTAACCAAGAAAGGACCATTCACGCCGCAATCAAAATTTTAGT
>JBHHWX010000337.1:0-6873 GCA_046756745.1 bacterium
AAGAAACTCTACAAATCGAAGAATCCTTAGAAAAACTGTACATGTTTTTCAAACCCAATCACATTATTGATAAAAGCATTCCCGGGACAGTCGCCGATTTTGTAGAAAACAAAATCAATAGATTTGAGGAATTGGTCATTAAATCAGAACACCGGACCGTTTTTGATATTTTTAGCAAAGGCCATTTGGATGCGAGTTTTGAAAATGATCTGTTAAGTGTTTTAAAAGAAATCAATTCCCAAGACCCGAGCGTAATCAAGAAAAATGTAGCCGTATTAAGACAAATTTTCGAAGTTGGAGTATTGAACAAAGTGGTTGATGTGTTGAGAGAAGTGACGGACATAGAAAAAGTAGAAAAACAAATCCCAAAAGATTTTGATAAAAATTATAAGAAATATATAATGAGTATGCTCACACACAAAGAAGAGGGTAACCTTCACCCGACATATATATTAAGATTTCTGAATGGAACAACTGACAAAAAACAGAAATTCAAACCTCAAACAAAAGAATATTTCTCAGACTCTAACTTTTTGCTATCAGATTCCTATCTCAGAATAATAAGTGACAGGATTTGGAAAGTCAGCAGCGAAATTGCTCATGGCGGCAAATCGCGAAACAAATCTCGTAGATACAAGCCCACTCGTTACACCCTGCCAATTCTGGTCAATATCCTTTTGGATTTTTTGATTTGGTTTGGGGATTTTATGGACAAGCATAGTCATAATACAGAACGAAAATAAGCGATACTTGAATATCTTGCGAAAGTATCTTGATGACGAAACGGCTGACAGATTTATAAATATACTTCATGAAAGGGAAAAAGAATTGGTGACAACCCTACCCCGGACACATTGACTCTTTCAACCAACAACCTCAGACCTGCTTCAGCCAATGGGCCATCTCTTTCCACCCCGGCTCTTTGCCGTACATCAACATACCCAGGCGAAAGATCTTGCCGGCCATCCTGCGCAAAATCCAGATGCAGCCGATCATCAGCACAAACGCGGCTGCTATCTCCCAGAACGCCACCCTGGTCAACACAAGTCGCGCCGGCAGCACCGCAGGCGACGTGACCGGGAAAATCGTGAAGAACTTCATGACCAGCGAATCCGGATTTTTCAGCACATAAAATGCGAAAAAAACCGGCAGGAACGGGAGCAGCATCATCGAGGTTCGGGTCGAAGAGTTTGGGTCATCAATAGTGGCTGCGATGGCAGCAAAGAAGCAATTCCAGAAAAGCAGCCCCAACATGACGATGATGATAAAAAGAAGCAACAACGCGGGATTGGTGAGAGCCAGCGGGATACTCAAGTTGACGCCTAAGAACCGGTCAAAGGTCAGGGCGCTGATCAACATGACTCCGCCATACAAAATCATACTTTTCAAGCCCAGTGCAGTGATGCCCAAAATTTTGCCGTCTATCCAGGTTTGCGGCGAAATAGCGGAGAGGATCAATTCCGTAATCCGCAACTGCTTTTCACCGGTAATGGATATGAATTGGTACGTGAACCCCATAAAGACGCCCATGAGCATCAGGAAGACCAGACTGCCCGCGGAAATCTTCTCCACCAGGCTGGTAGGCTGCCGGCTATGCGGGTGGTAAACTACCTGCAAATCAAACGGAGCGGTCAGCAAAGCAAACTCGTGCGCGGATAGATTTGCCTCCTGAAGCCGCACTCTTAGCAGCTCCGCAGAGATGAGCTGGAGAAGATCGGTCTTCCAGAGCGGTTCTTTGTGAACCAGCAGTTCGGCCTCTTCCCTGCTGCGAAGAATCAGCAAGCCGTCAATCGCCCGGTTTCCGACCGCTGTACGCAGCTCTTTTTCGCTCTCACCGCGATCCGGCAGCAGTTGAAATCGTTCTGTGTGTGACAGAAAGAAGGGCAGCAGCTCCGGATTGACGACCGCAATGCGCACAGGTTTTCCAGCGGCGCTGCGGTTGATGAGTCTCTGTCCGGCGATCAGGGCAAAGCCAATCACCGCGGTAAGCAGAACCCCGGACAATTCACTTTTCCATTTGAAAAAGCGCATAAACTCCCATCCGGCAACCTCAAGCATTTGTCTGATTCGATTCCCTGAACTCATGCCCTGGCTACGTACCATTTCTCACTCCAAAATTCGGGTTTGCTCTGCTGATACTCTGCTTGTTATCGCTATACTACCAGCCGAACTAAAATACTAAAATACGCTTCTAACCTGAATAATCCATTAATCCTGTTGATTCAATGGACTTCTTTTCAGCGCTACCCATTGAGCCATTCATTGCGGCTTCGCAGCGCTGTGTGGTTTCCCGCTAGATGTTTCGGTTTTAGTTCCGACTCCGCCGGGTTAGATTGTGAATGAAAATGTCATGCAGGCTGATTTGCTGCGATTCGATCCCAGTCACGTCAAGACTTTCGCTGATCATTCTCAACAGCTCTGTGAGATGCGCACCTTCCCGGATCCAAAGCGTCATCTCGAGGTCGTCGGTTTGATCGACTTTGAGCACCGCCCCCTGGCCATCGAAGACTGAGGCATCGGCGCTGTTGGCGAGCTGTAGAATTATCTTGTTGCCAAGCCCGGAAGCGCGGCGCAGCTCGTCCAGCGACCCGCTCTTGACTTCACGGCCGCCATTGATCAAAAACACAAAATCGGCGATCCGTTCTACCAAGGACATTTGATGAGCGCTGAGCAGCACGGTCATGCCTTGCTCGCACAATTGCCGGATGATGTCGATCACAAAATCCTGATTGAGCGGATCCAGTCCTGAAAACGGCTCATCGAGAATGAGGAAATCGGGTGTGTGCAAAATGGCGGCGATAATCTGCACCAACTGTTGATTGCCCTTCGAAAGCGTCTGTATCTTTTGGCTGCTTTTGTCGCCGAGATGAAATTGTCGCAACCAAAACGCCGCAGCCTCACGCGCCTGGTTTCGGCTGAGACCGCGCAACGCGCCCAGGTAAGTCAACGTTTGCAGCACGGGCCGATCCTGATAAAGCCCTCTTTCTTCGGGTAGATACCCTATCTTTGCAGCGTTTACGCCGCCGGCATTCTGTCCGCCAAAGCTGTAACGAATCTCTCCGGCATCCGGCTGAATCAGTCCCAGCAGCATCCGCACGATGGTGGTTTTTCCAGCCCCGTTCGGGCCGAGAAGCGCAAATATCTGTCCCTTGCCGACTCGAAACGAAACTTCGTCGACCGCTTTTACGGTGGAAAAGGATTTCTTAACGTTGTGGACGTCGAGCAACTCTGTCATAACACATTATTTTGTGCTTCCAAATGGTTGTCAGAAGAAGGTGGATTAGTCGGACGAGGTGAAGCAGCCGGATTCCACTTTTCTCAGAGAAGGATGATTCCCGGCTATGTAAATTGGCTCAGCTTTTGAATTTTTAGGGGCATGAACTGGGAATGTGATTTTAACGTTCTTGTTTGGCAAGATGTTCGTCATTCAAGGAAATTCGGCAATTTTTTCTTCAAGCAATTTTCGAATCAACTGATCCACTTTTAGACCTTGAACTTTATTTGTTTCTTTCATACAATTTCCTCTCCGAATCTGTCAAATCAGGAAGAACGTCGCTTGTTGTTGAGGAAATCCGGTAAATCGAGAACGGTATCGTTATCGCCCCATTTTATCCACTCGAAAAGCGTGCGACAGCTTTTACAATAATATTGGGTCACCATGATGGAAGTACCAAAATCGGATTGTTTTGAAGTTTTAGCAGAACCGCAAAACGGGCAGGTTTTCTTTGCAGAACCCATCAGGTGAGCTTGAAAACTTTGTTCTTGCTTCCCCTCAGGTGATAGAGGATTTGTTCATCCGGAGAGGAATCGTCAATTCGGCGCGACTGCGGATTCCAGCCGTTCCAATCGAGTGAATCTTTTGTCTCCCAGTGATCATCCGCGGTTTTGGACAAAATCAAATGAACGTCCAAACTGTCGGCCAAGACGCCGACTTCGTTCAGAAAGTCTTGCAGAATCGCGGCATTAGACCGGTTTTTTATCCCAGCATTCACCAGAGCGGCATCTTCTTCGGAATCGGGCGGTCCGAACCAGGCGACGACCTCCCGCAGCGCACGGCCGGCGCTTTGAGTGATAGCCGATTTGGTCTCCTCGCTTTTCTTGCTCAAAGTCCGAAACCAGCCTTGGCCGTGATGGATGTGGTAGCGCTCTTCCTGCAACATCTTTTCCAAACTCATGTGGAGCGGCTTAAAACTCGATTCTCGCATCGAATGCAGCAGCGTCGTGACCGCCAGATCGACAACATAATTCACAGCGACCATTTCGGCCCAATCTTTAATTTCATTATCTAAAAAAACGATATTAGCGAACTCGTTTGGTTGGCGAGATTCCATTAACTCATCGGCATCTTCCCCATAATGCTTGTTCAATATGGCGTGCAGAAGACGAACATGCCCCAGCTCTGACTGGCAAAGCGAACAGCACGCGATAGCCGCCTCGATTTCAGGGGTGCCGAACGTCCATTCGCCGTAATGATACCCCAACAAAAGCTTGGTATCCGCACAAGCGAGGAGCATATTCCGCAGAGCCGTTTTGCACAATGGGCTCATACCTTCTGTAGAATCGTAGTCTTGTGTTGGCATTTTAGTCCTTCACCTCATGGGTAAGCCGCAAATTAGCTACAGATTCACACTGATGAAACACGGATTTTGTTATTAATCTACAAATGAACAATACTTACTTCATATTCAAAATTCATTTTATCCGTGTTCAATCCGTGTGCATCCGTGGCTGATTTTTTTAGCATGTTTTTGAAATTTTTCAGCTCTGCCGCAATGTGTTAATCAGTGGCTTTCTTTAAGTGGTGGCTGCCAATAGTAGTTTATGTGTCTAAGTTTTCTTGAGATGCCAGCATCATCGGCAGCGGATTCAATTCCCGTCGCAAAGGATCGAGGGACAAACCCAGAGCTTCGAGTGTAAAAGCGCCTAACAAATTACTGTCGCCTTCTTCACCGAAGATGACATCAGCGACACCTATGCGGTCTCCATATTTAAAAAGAGCGCCACCCTTCTTTCTCACAATTTTCCTTCCATCAGCCAAGCGGAACTCCTGCTCGGTCAAAGGCTTGATGCCGAACTTCTCCAAAATCGGCGTGGGCACCACGGAATAAACCGCCCCGGAGTCGATCAAAAATTCGAGCTTTTCCGTGACCTCCGGCTTCGCCGGATTTCCGACCTCGATTTCTAAAACAGTGAGTACCATTTCACTCTCCTTTTCAAAAGCTCAGAAAGACCCTTTCAATTCCCCCAAACCGGGATGTCCCGATCATGGGTCACTTGAATGACGGCGCGACGCGGCACCACACACATCTCCACCCAATTCTCTTCGTCATACATGGTCCAGGCGTACACTTTCGCAAGTTCGTCATCCGAAGCGTTGAGACTGCCCACATGCATGATCGGTTCCTGATGATTTTTACGAGCAAAGACTTCGTAAATCTGCTCTTTCGCCATTCGATCTCCTTAATATCCGTACTAAATTATCCTACCCCGTATTAAACACCCACGCCATAATATTGCAAAATCTCCCGTCCTTTATTGCTGATTTTATCTTTCGTCCAAGCCGGGCTCCAGACCACTTCCACTGCCACGCTTTTCACGTGAGGCACCGTGTTCACGGCTTCTTTCACATCGCTGATAATCATATCAATAGCCGGGCACCCAATAGCGGTAAACGTCATCTTTATTTCTATGTGCCCCTCTTGTACCTGAACTCCGTATACCATGCCCAGGTCCACGAGACTTAACGGGTACTCCGGATCGTTAACGCTTTCCAGCACCGACCAAATTTGTTTCTCCGTTACCAATGCCGGCCTCCGAACAAGCCCTCAAAATCACCTTGCACCATCTCGGTGTAGGTTTTGTTCATAGGACCGCGGGCTTTCCAACGTTTGAAAACCTCGTCCCAGCTCAACGGTTCGTCGAACAGCCAGCGCTTTTCGTCAGCGTCGTACTGGCACGGGAATGGATAATCGAGGATGTATTCTTGCTCGGCGTCGTCATAATGAGCCGGAACCTCGATGCCGATACCTTCGCAAAGCGGCACCGTAGCGCTCATCCAAGTCTGGCGAAGCTGATCGTTGGTCTTGCCTTTGAGCTTGTAATCGAGCTGACCGCTGTGATGCTTCAACTCATCCGGCAACCCAAACCATTCCAGCGTCATCGGAAACATCCAATCGACAGCGCGCTGCAGCAGCTCCTTGGCTTCGCCGCCGGCTTTGGCTAACCGTTTCATCCAGGACTCGCCGTGACGCAAGTGAAGAATCTCTTCCCGGTCCACCTTTACGAGAGATCGCTTTAAAGGGCCGTAGCTGGTATTTTGGTGCACATCGCCCAGCAAAGTGATGCCGGCGCGATCAAAAAAACCGTTGGCCACCACCATCTCGGCCCAGTTTTCTAACGGATGGTCAAAGCCATAAGGATGTTTGAATTCGTGCGGCTTGCGGCCGTAAACCAGCCAGTTTTTATCCACACCCAAGTCCTCCATGATGCGGTAGGCGATATTTGCATGACCCAATTCATCATGAATAATCGCGGTGACGGCAATGCGGCTGTTGATGGTGGGCGCGTCTTTTGAGGCCAGATAATATGCCGGCGCGCTCATCAGTTCCGTATCGCCCTGTACGGTCAACTGGGTGATTAGCGATTTTTTGTAGCCCGGGGTCATGTCCTCTTCCGACTCCACCATAAATCCGTTACGGACTTTCTCCATCAGTTTTTGTTCTGCCTGGCCGTTGCTCTGATCGGGTTTTGGCATGGAAAACTCCTGGTAAAATTTATCTCTCAGTTCATTGAAGGTGCGGTTAATATACTATGACTTCGACTAAAAAGCAAGTGAGAATTAAGACACAGCGTAACCGGTCAGTATCTGTCAGT
>JBHHWX010000338.1:0-6865 GCA_046756745.1 bacterium
AAAACCGGATTCAAGAAATCAGAGTCAAAGGCATTGTCGAACGTGCAAATGGGAGGGATATTCGGTTTGCTAACGCTCAGTCCGCAAGGAGATTCTTGGATGAGCTAGAGGCAAACGAAGGTGACCAGCCGCTTTCGCTTGTGGAAGATCTTCATGTGTTGAAAGAGGCTGGAATGGAAAAACCCACCGTCTTTTGGACAGAATATAGAGAAGCAGTGATAGGAGGCGTCAAATAGCGGCGCGAAGCCCCCGCTCGAAGGATGGAACTATAAATAGCGTTTAACCCATTAAGAGATAGCTACGGATGTCAATTGAAAAGAATGCAGTTGTAACTCGTCAGATGAATCAGAAAGTAAACTTGCCTTTTGAACTCCGGCTTGAGGATTTCCAAATGACGATGCAGGATGTTTGGACTTCTTCTATGACGTAAACTCGCATCTCATCCAGAAAGGTCTTCAGCGCCTCGACGACATGCTCCGTCCTGCAATTATGTCAGGTATGCTTTCGGACATGCTGACTGCGAGCTTAGCAAAGCACTCAAGGGTCCTAACCGAAAACACCTATTTCAACGGGCATCCTGATCTGCTCGTTCGCGGCGTTTATTCAGACAATAGTGTTAAAGCGGGGGACCAAGGAGTGGAAATCAAAACGACTCGTAAGGCGGGCGGGGCTGTCGATACTCATGGCGCTCGAGACCAATGGATGTGTGTTTTCGTATACATTTCTAAAAGTTTGCTATGCCTTGGATATAAAGATGAATTTGATTTCCAATAACATGAAAACTTCTTGAGATGCGTCCTTGTCAAAGCAAATTACAAGCGATCAAAGCGAGGGAGTGAATGACGGTGAACTGGCGATTATTTTATAGTATACTTACTCTGATGATTGTTCAAGGTCTGTTTCTATCCAATGAATTGTCAGCCCAGCAAAAGGGTGATATGAACTTCAAACCTGCAGTTGAAAATCCGGCGTATGAAAAAGGGAAAGGACCTGTCGTACTCATTGACGAAGCACATCACAACTTTCATACTTCAACAGGACGATATCGTGCATTCGCCGATTTACTTCGACGCGATGGATACGTTGTCAGGGGAATTGCGTCGAAGTTTACCCGAGAAACACTGCGGGATGCAGATATTCTCGTTATCGCAAATTCACTCAGTGAATACAATGTTGGAAACTGGACACTACCGACACCTTCGGCATTTGATAAAGCTGAAATAGATGCTGTGCACAGTTGGTATTAAATGTTCTCCACTGGTTGTCAGGTTTATTGCCGGACCAATAAGAACCATGCAATAAAGAGGTGAAAATTTATGCATGAACAAATATCAATTGATCCAAAAGTCTGTCATGGTCAAGCTTGTAAAAAAAGGACCCGTATTCCCGTGCACCATATTGTCGCTATGTTAGCTAACGGAGACACCATTGACGATCTTCTCAATGCCTATCCATCAATAGAGTGTAAAGATATTCTTGCATGCCTCACGAACGGATAATTGGAACGACGAATCAAATCAAGAATGATGTGAGGATATCAAAGAATTGGCATATTTCTACAAGATAACAGGATTCTCAGAATGTACAGGATTTCATTTTCAAGAATTTCATCATGTTAATTCGTGGTTCCGGTCTGCGGTTTTCCGTCCGGCTTTCAGTTCCTTTCCAAGCTCTATCCGGGTGAATCCGCAGTTAACGATTATAGCGTTGGCGAATTATGCGGCGGAGGTGATTGCGAAAACATAGAAGAGGTTATCATGATTGGCAAAACCATCTCTTGACTTTTTGTTTCTTTTTTTTAATTTCAAATGTCATGCTTAAGTTCAGTTTGTTTTTGACCATGTTGTGTATACTTGCAATAGCCACGGAAGTCATTGGGCAGCATAAGCTACATGTAGGAGTCATTGGGGGTGTGAATTCGGCCAAGCTCAATATCAGGATTGGAGAAATTTCTCCACAGTTGTTGGAAGCAAATCCTAATATTGGCGACATCCCCGACACCGAAGTAAGATTTACTTTCGCAATTGGGGGCGTTTTGGATTATACACTAAGTCAAAGCATTTGTATTCGATTTGAACCGATGTATATGCAGAAAGGGACTAAAGCCACATCAAAAGATAGCAACGGGGACGATATCGAATCGAAATTGAAATTATCTTATTTTGAATTTCCCGTGCTACTAAAGTTTAATCTCACCAGCGGCAACGTTTATCCCTACGTTTTAGCTGGTCCATCTCTTGGTTACAATTTGAGTGCAAAATCTGAGGTTGTATTTGGAGAAGCGCATTTTGAAAGTGATCTCAAGAGAACAACAAAGAGTATGGATTTTGGACTGAGTGTTGGCGCTGGAGTCAGTTTTTCACTTGGGAAAATCGCTCTTTTTTTGGAAGGAAGATATACAAAAGGTCTTATAAACATTGATGATACAAATGCTCGTTTTACAGGACTCGAAAGAAGGATTAAAACTAAAGGGGTTCAGTTAATGAGTGGTTTTACCATGCCACTCGGCGGCTGACTTTTGGCTGCACTGGATGCTGCCGCTCTAGCATACTTGTGGGTTGAGCTCTGGCCGAGACTAACAAGCGCATTAACACGGACGCTGCCGATCTGGCGTGATTTCTGAGATTTGAGCACTACCGCTCAAATCTTAACATTATCAAGCGTGAGCACCCTGAATGGCAACGCCGGTTATGTGCAGGCCGTTATACAGATGGTCAGTCTCAGCTTAAAGGGACAAATAAGGAAGGCGTGCAAAAATGGCTCCTTACAGATTCGACGATATCTACAAAAAAGTACCCGCGGAGCAAAAAGCTCACTTAAAAGCATTCCGCGAGAAGAATCCGGTAAGACATATCGAAACATCAAATACGCGGTGGGAATATTTTTCTTACGGACAGGGAAAGAAGAATCTCGTACTGCTAGTAGGCGGATTACGTTTTGGCGACGCCTGGTTTCAACTCATGATGGCTCTCGAAAATGAATATCGTATCATTGCTCCCACTTACCCCGGATTGGTTACCATGTCTGATTTGGTTCAAGACCTGGAATTCATTCTTAAGAATGAAAAAATTGCACGTGCTCATGTTCTCGGAACCTCATTTGGCGGATGGCTGGCACAGTGCTTTGTTAGAGCCTATCCCGAAAAAGTCGACAAACTCATCCTTTCACATACCTCTGTTCCGGGGGCTATCCCCACACGCCTAATTGCTTTTGCCCTCAAAGTAGCAGCGATTTTTCCTACAAGGATGTTGCAGCTTTCAGCAAGAACCAACATGCTCAAAATTATGTCCCTAACTAACTCCAACCGTGAGTTCTGGAAGGCGTTCTGGGAGGAAAAAATCAACACACATCTTTTGAACCAGACAAGAGAAGAAGCGCTCAGCTTGCACACGGCAAGTCTTGACTATTCTAGAAACTATAGTTTCTCTCCAGACGATTTAACACAATGGCCAGGACAACTCTGCATCATTCAATCTGAGAACGATAAAGCCATTAGAGCAAAAGCGAGAAAGGCACTGAGGGAGTTATATCCACAGGCGGAAGTTTACACATTTCTGGATGCAGGCCATACTCCGGGGTACAGCAAACCCGACGAGTATTACAAGGTACTGAAGAATTTTTTAGACAAATAGCGGGATATTGACTTATGTATGGCTTCGAACATATGACGGTTTTGGTCACGGACGTCTCCAGTAGATTGGCTGGGCGATTCGCACAAACGAGCCTTTGTTTTGATCCCCCTTTGCGAATTGCAGCAGTCCATGCAATTCAGAATGACCGCAAGGAAGCTCTTGATTGGCTGGAAAAAGCGGTCGATGCTGGAGCATGGTTTTATTACGAGCGTATGAAAATGCCGTGGTGGGATCCTCTTCGCAATGAGCGGGGGTTTAAGCGACTCATGACTCGGATGACAACAAAGATTGAAGAAATGCGTAAAAAGGTAGGAGGTGGAACGGAATGATCGGTAACAAATATCGTAACAGTTCACCTGTCATTCCCGAAATCTCTTAATCGGGAATCCATCTTCTACTGACAACTCAAAAGAATAGATTCCTGCTTTAACCTTGTCCCTGCATGATTTAAGCAGGGAGACTGCAAGGAATGACAAGGAGTTATATAAGTACTCGATAGTGCCGGACAATTCTTGGCTACAACAAACTATTTCGTCCTAAACTGGAGAATTCATGAACTGTGTGTGAATGCGTTACAAGCACCTGTAAAATCTTATCGTGTCATTTCGAATCCCGACGTTTTTTGTCGGGGTGAGAAATCTGTAAATGAACAGAGCGGCGTCATAACAGATTTCTCGCCTAAAAAACAGGCTCGAAATGACAACTCATAAGGAAAGGGCCCAAAATAGTATCTTCATGAATTCTTCAGGCTAAATGACTGGAACTACTTTCTTGCAAGCTTGAACTTATCCATGAGAAGGAGAATCACAAATGATTGCAGCACGAGAAAAATTTATTGGAGTTATCCTGTCGGGGTTGATTGCCTCCCTCCTGCCTTCAGATGCTGAGGGACAAATAAGGAAATTGATTCAGTTTAGCGATCATCGCGAAAAAGCGGGGATCAACTTTTTTCACTATGCGCCTCGGCCGCGCTGGTGCGAAATTGGCCCGACGGTACAGGGGGCGGCGACTAACGAGGGTCTCGAGCTCGTTTTCAAGGAGCAGAAAGAACTCTGGAGATCGGGCAACCGGCTTCTCACCATGGAAGAGTTTGCCCACGTCCACCTGATCAAAATGAATGGCTCAGGCGCCGCCTGGATCGATTACGACCGGGATGGAGATTGGGATCTCTATCTGGTCAATTGCCAGGGTGAAGGCAGCGTGAGCAATGCGCTTTACGAAAACCTTGGCGACGGCGCGTTTCGTAAAAATGCCAAGTGTGGGGCTCAGGATATCGGCGAGGGGATGGCGGTGTCGGTTGCGGACTACAACAACGATGGCTATTCCGACCTGTTTGTCACCAACTACGGCAATTTCGTCCTCTATCGCAACAACAAAGATAAGACATTTACGGATGTGACCGAGACCGCGTTCCCGCAAGGCGTGAAGGACCGGTGGTACGGCAGCTCCACCTGGGGGGACTATGACCGCGACGGCGATTTGGACATCTACATTGCAGGGTATGTGGATTTCTCCAAGCGCCCTGGCAATACCAGCTTGCGTTTCCCCATGGATTTCGGCGGCTTGCCTAATGTGCTTTACCAAAACAAAGGTGACGGCACTTTCGCCGATGTGACCGACGCCGCGGGCGTCGCGGATGCAACGCACAAATCCATGAACGCCATCTTCTGCGATTTCAATGAGGATAACTGGCCCGATCTGTTTGTGACCAACGACACAGATGCAAACAGCCTTTTCCTCAATAAGGGCGACGGTACTTTTAAGTCTTTTTCCGGACCCAGCGGCCTCAGCACCACCGACGGCAGCATGGGGATTGCGGTCGGCGACTTCAACAGCGACGGCAAATTTGACCTGGTTTATACCAACTACGCTGCTGAAGTGAATGTGGTTGCCCAGCTTGTGGATAACCAGAGTTCTAACGACGGTAAGCTAAAAAATACAATTTTTGTTCACGATTTCGATTCTCCGCTTGTACACAAAATGAGCTGGCCCATGGTCGGCTGGGGGACCGGGCTTTACGACTTAGACAATGATGGTGATTTGGATTTGTTCTTTGCCAATGGTCATCTCAACTCAGTGAGCGGCGACAACCGGCAACTGAACCTGCTTTTTGAAAATGACGGCCGCGGCCGCTTTTTCGATATTTCCGAGTCTTCCGGTGTCTGGGCCAGCGGCAAGCGCATTCACCGGTCGGCGATTTTTGCGGACTACGACAACGACGGTTTCGTGGATATCTACGTCAGCAATAACGGCCAGCAGATTGAAGATGGCAAAGGAAATACCATCAAGGACGAGGCTCAGGGAGTCGGGGTCTTATACCACAACGAATCAAAGACGGAAAACAACTGGCTCAAGGTAAGGTTGGAAGGCGCCGAATCGAATCGCGATGGCTACGGCTCAAAGGTCAAAGTCAAGGCCGGCGAGGTTTCGTTGGTTCAGCCGTTAATCTCTGGCACCGGCTACTTCTCTACTCATGCCAAAGAACTTTATTTCGGCATCGCTCAAAATAAGTGGGTGGATGAGATCGAGGTGACCTGGCCTAGTGGTAAAGTCCAGAATTTTAAGAAAATCAAGCCCAATCAGACGGTTTACCTGGTGGAGGGAGGCAAGCTCTATGAGGAGACTCTCGTTCCGGATAAGAAGTGACTTTTATGGGAAGAAAATGAAACTATGAAAAACATAATTATATTAGTCGCCAGTGCGACCTTTCTAGTACTGAGTGCCTGTACAGAAAAAGCAGACACAGAAGCTGAAACGAAAGAAGTCACAAGCGACGGTAATGATTATGTGAATCAACTAAGTCTTAACGATCCTGACTCAATCAACGACAAATTGCATATTTCGCGCGTTAACGCTTACCTCCGTCAGAAAGTATTTGAAGAGTTTGCTAACGATTCATCCTTGAAACATATCGACAATCAGTGGAATACAGCAAAATTGAGAGTTGCTTCGAGGACTTTCACCAATTCAGAGGTCAAGAATTATTGGTTCTATTCCATAATATATGACCAAATCGATAATTATGGAATTAAGAACACGACCGAGTTAATGAAAATTTTCTACGAAAATTGCACCAATCCTGAATATGTCTCCGAAATAAAGGAACTGTTTGACAAGAACGTTGCTCTTCGCAAAGGACATACCATTAAGGCTTACAAAACGATTGATGGTTTTAGCCTTGACGCACATATTTTCTTTCCACCGGATTTTAAGAAAGGCGACAAACGTCCAGC
>JBHHWX010000339.1:0-6860 GCA_046756745.1 bacterium
GTGGGGCTTTGAGCGGAGGTGGGGCTTTGAGCGGAGGTGGGGCTTTGAGCGGAGGTGGGGCTTTGAGCGGAGGCGAGGCTTTGAACGGAGGTGGGGCTTGCAGCGGTGGCGGGACTTGCAGCGGTGGAGGAGCTTGCAGCACGATCCAACAAGGTCTGTGACTGTGTTTGTAATTCTTCGAAGATCGATACGCATACCTACAATTGAAAATGATACCATTGTCGTTTTGATATTTAATCTCATTTCGGAGAGCGCCATGAAAGAAAAACAGGACAGTGAAAAAAAACATCCCGTTCTTGTCATCGATGATGAACCGGCGCAGCTCAAGACATTAAGCGACATTCTTGAGACAGAAGAATTGCAGCCGGTGTGCTGCAAGACCGGTAAAGAGGCTTTAGCTGCGTGCAAAAAGCACAAAGTGAATGTTGCCATCCTCGATTTGCGCTTGCCGGATGTAGACGGCATGGATCTGCTGAAACAGCTCAAACAGCAGACTCCGGAAATCAAAGTGATTATTAATACGGGCTATGCTTCTCTGGAATCGGCAATGGCGGCTATCAATGAAGAAGCGTTTGCCTACGTCAGAAAGATGGGGGACGTGGAAGAATTGCTGACGCATGTGCATCGGGCATTCCACGCGCATTTGACCAGGTACAGTCAACAACTTGAACAGCAGGTGAGGAAGCGGACTGCAGAGCTATCGAGAACGAACAAGAAATTAAAAAAAGAGATTGGCCAGAAAAAGCAGATGGAAGAAGCTCTGTTACGCCGCGGTCAAATGCTGGAAATTTTCTCGCAAACAAGCCAGCAGATAAATACTGTGCTCGAAGTTCCGGTCATCTTGGACAAACTTGTCGCTTCCGCTATTAAATTAGTAGAAGGAACGTCCGGGACCGCAGGTCTGCTGCTCGAGGAGACAATGACTTTCAACCGGTACAACGACAATGGCAAGGTCATTTCGATCCGTCACACCTTTCAAGCGGGGCAGGGCGTCCCCGGTCTGGTCATGAAGACCAGGAAGCCATACATTTCCAACGCGGCTCAAAACGACCCGCAGGTGCTTCCTGAAATTCGAGAGGCTTTAGGTCTCTATAATCTTGCGAATGTTCCGATTATCGATCGCAAAGGCAAACTTTTAGGGTGTATTGAAATTCACAACAAAAGAGCTCAGCGTTTGTTTGACGAACTAGATGTTGAGATGCTGCAAGGATTAGCCGCCAGCGCGGCCGTTGCGCTTGAAAACGCGCAATTGCTTGGGGAGAGCAAACGAAGCGAGGAGGCGCTGTGTCGCGAAAAGGAATTTTCTGAATTTCTCATCAATAGCAGCGTCGATGGCATTATCGCTTTTGATTGTGAATGCCGTTACACAGTCTGGAATCACGGAATGGAACGTCTTTCCGGATTAAGTTCGATAGAGACGCTTGGCAATATTGCCTTTGACATCTTCCCGTTTTTAAAGGAAACCGGCGAAGACCGTTTCTACTTTGACGCTCTTGCCGGGAGGTCTGCGGTCTCTAAGGAAAGGCCGTTTGCCATACCTGAGACAGGCCGGCAAGGATTTTTTGACGGCTACTATTCTCCTCTGCTGAATGAGTCGGGTGTGATAATAGGAGGACTTGCTATTATCCACGACATCACCGAACGCAAACAACTGCAAGAACAGTTGCTGCAAGCTCAAAAAATGGAGACTATCGGCACTCTCGTTGGCGGGGTGGCGCATGACTTTAATAACCTGCTGACCGTCATTCTCGGAAACGTCGAATTCGGTATGCAAGACAGCGAACCGAAGGACGCCATTTATCGCGACTTAATTGAAATAGAAAAGGCCGCAAGCCAGGCGCGTGACCTGATAAAGCAGCTTTTAAGCTTCAGCCGCCGCGAGGTGCTTGAACCAAGAGTTCTTAACTTAAACCACACGATTCAAGACCTGTTTAAGATGCTCAACCGGATTATCGGCGAAGACATTGCACTGGAGATCAAGTTAGATCCGAAGCTGGCGCCCATATGGGCCGATCCGGTTCAAATCCGGCAAGTTTTGATGAACCTGTTTGTCAATGCACGCGATGCGATGTCTAAGGGCGGGCAGCTATCACTCGCAACCCGAAATCTCGAGACAGGCTTTGAGCTTCCCGGGACGGGTTCCGATATTCATTGCGAGCTGGACGTTAAGGAAGGCAGTCGTGAAAGCACAGACCATTCGAATGGTTTTGTTGAAATCATCATCGGGGACTCCGGGCTTGGAATGGATAAAGAGACCCAAACTCGCATTTTCGAACCTTTCTTCACCACCAAAGAAAGACGCAAAGGTACGGGTCTTGGCTTATCCGTTGTTTACGGCATCGTGAAGCAGCATGGCGGCCATATTGAAGTTTCCAGCAAAATCGGGTGCGGAACCACCTTTCGCCTCTATTTTCCGGCAGCTTCACAAACTGCAGCCTTGGAGACAAGGAAAGCTCAATTGCAAGCCAGATCCGGCGGCGGGGAAACCATTCTTCTGGTTGAGGATGAGGAAACTGTGCTCAACGTTGCGGTTCGGATGTTAAAATTGTTTGGATATCATGTATTAACGGCTGAAGACGGCAAACAAGCCATGACCGTTTTTGAGGCGGAAAGCAAGAATATCGACGCGGCGATACTGGATGTGGTGATGCCAAAAATGAGCGGGCCCGACGTGTATAAAAAATTACGTTCTATTAAACCTGACCTTCCTGTTATATTTGCAACCGGTTATGATGTGGGAGCGGAAATCGATGATCTGGTTGGCTCTGGCCAAAAGCTGGTGAGCGTGCTGCGCAAGCCTTACAGCAAAGAAGCGCTGGGGAAAAAAGTTGAGGAAATATTGGAAGCGAGAGGTAAAGAAGCCGCTTCTGTCAGTTGACCTCTTTTCTCGACGCACGTTTCATTTTTTCCGCTATAAACTCTCCCGGGACCTTTCCTTTCACCACAAAATAGTGTTTGTCCGAAAACTATTCTCTCTTTTGAGTGATATTTTCGAAATTTTTTATTATGGAATTTGTTATAAAATAAGTATTCTTAGCAATATCTCTATTTTTTGTTCAAGAGAGATGAAAAGGACACGATGTAAAAAGATGGAACAGTTTAATCGGAGTTATTGAAAATGAAAGTTAAGCCGGGCAGCTTAGGTTATGCAAAGCTAAATGGACATTGGTTCAAATCCGTTGTCGTCGGACAAGAAGGAACTAAATTGGGGATACGATTTGCGCCAGATTTGCACGCGAGGATCATTCATGCTGAAGAATTTGTGTTGAAGGATAAGTTTGAGTCACTTGAATCTCATAACTATACCGGTGAGTCTCATAGCCATACCGAGATGGCCGCGATACGAAAGATATGGCAAGGAATGAGTCGTAAGGTAGACTATTGGAAACAGGTGCTAAAATTTAGACATATTGCGAAAGCAGCGACGACACAACCTGTGAAACTTCGAACGGGTACAGTTGGCTGGGCCAAAATCCAGACGGCCGGCGTAAAAGTCTCCGGGCGAAAATGGCGGAGATGTATGGTGCTGGAGCCAAAAGGTGAAAAACTTACGATATGCTGCTCCCCCGACCTATACGTAACGACCCTGCCACGAGAAGACTTTTTTATCGAGCGGATTATAGAAAAGGGATTGCACCGGCAGAGTTTTATAGATAAGCTCCTGCTCAAGAAAGAACTGCGAGCGCTGAACGTCCCTTATCGAGTCAATGAAATGGTGACTTTTACTCGTAGTATGCATGTGGAAAACGAGGGAGAGATGAATTAATGATTCTGTTGATTTATAACTCTGTCAGGGTTAGAGTCTTCCAAAAATATCTGTATACAGTATGGATAAAAATTTATCTTCTATATATAGTGCATAGCATTAACCCTGACAGAGTTAATTCACCCTAAATTCTAACCCCCAACTATTCAGTGTTCCAATATCCATAGACGCCCGGTCTGCCACTGTAAGCAGCCAATTCCCATGAATTGTTTCATTCATGAAAGCACGAAGCGCGGCTTGTGAATGAGTATCATAAGTTTGCAAAATGTTGCGCGCGCTCCCTCCGGTATTATTATGTAAGATAATAGATTTACCTGTTGGCGAAGCGAGCCGCACAAACAAATCTCCAATGTATGTATGTGAGATATTCAGAGAAACTTTGATGTCTGCGATCACGCCGTCTTCCCGAATTTCAATAATGCTCTCAACGCCTGACAGTGTGTTGTCAGGGATCGCGAGATTGGGAGTTAGCGAACGATTTACCACTCTTTGCGGTTGCGGTCTATTCCACTCTTCCGGGTGAGCTCCATTTTGGTCTCTTGCCGCTGTCACCGCTTTATACGCGTTGACCTTGCCGTGTCCGCACCAGTTGGTCGGGGCGCGATTGTCAAGAATCTCATCGGCAGTTGATTGAAGAATGTCTTTAACTTGCGATGCGGTCAAATTTTGATTTGCAGAAAAAACCAAGGCTGCCACGCCGGCAACTAAAGGAGCGGCGCTGGAGGTTCCGCCGAAGCGGCCGGTAAACCGGCTCCGTGGCGTAAAATCATGCCCATACTTCTCGTTATCTGTCGTCCAAATTCCTCTGCCGCTTACAAAAGAACTGTTCGGATTTTCAGGATCAAAATTATCACTGGGCGCGCAAACCGAAATCTCACCTCCCCAATTGCTGTATAAGGCTTTTTTGTTGAGACTGGTGCTGGCACCGACGGCCAAGACATCCGGGTGTGCAGCAAATCCGTTGACAATCGGGCCATAGGTGACTTTATAAGCGCCGCGGTGATCGCGCCAGGAGAAGGAGTGATTATCCGGAGCATTTACCGGGGCGTTGTGATTACCGGCCGCAAATACGATTAAACAGCCTTTTCCTCTCGGCCCGCCAGATTTTGATAGCTGGTGAAATTTATCTTTCAATAGTTGCGGCAATGGCGAATAAACCGGCGGAGGTCCCCAACTGCAAGAAATCACATCCGCTCTGCTGCCAACATAGTCAAAAATCTGCAACAGAAGATCGTCATTCGCAGCCATGGGGAATCTTACCGGCATGAACGCACAGCGTGGCGCCACGCCGACCACACCATAGCCGTTCTCTTCAGCAATGGCTACGCCGGCGCACAGGGTGCCATGATAATTGCCTGCAAACTTATCCGGAAAAGGCGCAGCGTCCCCATCGACAAAATCTTTCGGGAAGACAATTTTTCCATCGCCATTAAAATCCGGATGACTGAGGTCAAATCCATCGTCGATGACGGCCAGAACGACTTTCCGCGTTCCCAACGTCACATCCCAGGCTTTCGTCGCCGCGATATCGGCATTCTCTACAATATCCGCTGCGACCGAACTTTTGAGATGCCATTGATGCGAGAAATAGGTGTCTTGCGGCTCGTAAAAGCCCGCAAACCGATTCACCAAATTAGGTTCCGCATAAACGACCTGTCCTTCATCGACTAAGCGCCCGGCTGCTTTAATGGGATTCTCCCCGGTATCCGCGGTGACTTGCAACAAATAGGTTTTCTCTTGCCCGACATACTGTTTAATAATTTTGAGTTTTTTCGTTATCAGAAGTTTTTCAATTTCGTGGTGGTTTAATTCCGGTTTAAATTTCACAACGATCTCATCTGTCATATAATAGCGGGTATTTTCACCGTCTTTGGGCCGGTAGGCATGATGGCAAACTCTGCTCAACTCCTCCGAGCGGATCGCTTTCATCACCTCGTCCCGGCTTTGCGGCTCAACGGTAATCTTGTGAATGTTTTGATTTACATGACGTACCTTCTTGACGCCGCTGAGATTTTTGATTCTTTCAAGCTCATGAGCGCTCCGGATTATGACGGTTATAATTTCATCTTCCTTTTCAACGATTATTTTTTCCCCACCTCTCCAGATGTGATTTCCATAATTTAGCGCTGTCATTGATTATGCCCTCCGTTGGTTGCTGATCAATCTTTCACTCCATTCCATGTTTCGATAAATTCTGTATTCAATAATTAATGTAACTACCCAGGTATTGCCCCAAAAAGGCAAAACGATTTTGGGCAAAACCTTTAAAAAAACTTTTGAATCCACCCTGTCATTATTGAAATTTATCCAATTAACATTAACATTCAAACAACCTGAAAATAGTCACCCTCGCAAACCTGAAATAAATGGGTACCTTGCATGCTCAAGATGACCTTAAATCCAAATAGGCCCTTCTGCACGGCTTCAGTCGAATAAGATATCTGAAAATATCCGGATTCAATGTGTTGGCTCCTGGAGAGACCATATATTTTTTGGGGCTGAAGAGTTCTCATATCATAGGTAATAATTTCTACTTTGAATTTGGTTTTCAGCTCGGCGAAAATTTCTGAGGCCGCACAATTTATTTCAAAAGTGATGGGGCTTCCAAGTTCAAAGTGGGACTGAAATTTCTCTCTCTTAGAAGTGTAGGCATCCCATGCGACCAAGTAATTTGCCAGGCCATTGGTCAGTTCTTGAATAACGCTTAGTTCTTCCTCTTCAGGTTCAATCTCCGTGACTTTAATTTTGGGCATGATCAGGTTCTCTTTTGGCGCAGGCTTGGGTTCATTCTCCGGAAGAAGTTTTTCTTCTGCGGAAGCCTCCTCTAAGTCAGAGATAACGCGAATGCGATTTTCCCTTCTTCTCCTGCTGCTTATCCCCGATTCAAGATCATTTGAATTTTGTGCGGTTTCATCCTCAGTTAAGTCTGAAGAGCCAGACAGGGCCTCGACTCCCCTGCCCCTCACAAGGTTTTCAAGTTTTTTACGTTTCGCCATTTTTCACGCCTCCTAAAGAGTGAGCGTTTCTTTAACTCCTTGATTTAGGCGCTTAGCGCCGTACATCGACAAAACTTTGCCGATGTTGTAAAATTCAT
>JBHHWX010000340.1:0-6852 GCA_046756745.1 bacterium
TCGATTGGCGTTTTATGGGCCTACCAAGGCTCGAAAAATGAAATCGAACAGCTCAACACGGCTGTGAGTGCGTTGTCAGACTCGTGCTTCCACGATTTTAGTATCACGGTTCAAAATGCCACACATTATGTTTTATCGTTCAGGCCGTGTGCGCTTGCGGATGTTTCTGACCTTCTGCAGGTGCTCCAGCGGGTTGTGCGCGGAGATCGTATTCTGTTGAACCTTTCGAGATGAAAAAAACGCGGCTTATTGTACTTAACTTATCTCTTCTCAAAAACCCCTTTGAAAAAGGTTTTCATCTTCGTCATAATCTGCTTGGCCAAGCTTTCAGTTTCTTCTAACCGTTCTTCCGGCGATGCTGTGGCCATCTTTTGAGAATTCATGACCCGGCGTGCGGCAACGACCCGGCTGATGGTTTCGGCAACGTCCGGTCGTTTGCTCAGTAAGCCGTTCATATTCCCTTTGGTAATCTCGTGTGCGACGACGTCGGTGACCGCTACGATAGTTGCGGAACGGGGTTCTCCGGTCAAGAGGGACATTTCTCCAAAGAACTCACCGGGAACAATTTGACCAACCTTGATCTCGCTTTCGGTTCCATTATTGTTCATGCGCAAAAAAGCATGCAGCAACCCCTCCGATAAAACAAACATAGAGTCGCCAGCTTCGCCCTGCTTAATCAGCTTGTCGCCCTTATTGAAAACCTGCTGCTCGACATGTGCGGCGAGCTCCTTTAATTCATCCTCAGCAAGATGTTTGAAGATCTCTGTTTGACCGAGGAGTTGAGTGCGATCTTCCAGCGCGTGCATATCCAAATGGCGTGTGGGCATCTTAGCGTAAAACAAGTCCTGCTTTGGATAGGCGGGTGTGATTCCGGCTTGATTCAAATGAGCTAAGACGCTCTTCGATATGTGACTTCGAGCGCCGCCTTGTGTAATGCCATTTCCCCAGGATCGCATCCAGTACCGGACTTTATATTCAATACCAAGTTGATTCGTCTTGCTGACGACAACGTTCGGCTCGGGATTTTCAAGAATGCCTTTCTCTCCTATAGCTGCCTTGGCGCCGGCGAGCAAAATGCGTGAGGCGCGTTCCGTGGGTATGGAAAAATCCAAACAAAAAGCAGTCTCAAAACGGCTCCCCGGTCCCGCGCCCCAAAAATTGGTAACGACCCTCGTACCGAGAAGACTGTTGGGCATCACCACTAGCGAATCATCTTCGGTGTAGAGTTGGGTGGTACGCCAATTGATTTCCATAATTTGACCGATGATGTTTTGCGCAGGATTAGAGGCATGGACCAGAATCCAGTCGCCGATTTTGAATCGACGGTCGACATTTATCGCCAAGCCGGTAAAGATATCCAAAAAAATATTCCGGAGAGCGACCCCCATGACCAAACCGACAACACCGGAAGTTGCCCAAAATCCTGTCACCGATTTATCAAAGACCAAACCCACAATACCCGAGATCGCAACGGCATAAATAATGATAGTCAAGACGTTTTTGACTAATCCTGGAACAGGCGCCCCGATGGTTCTTCGCACCAGGCCGTCCCAGAAAAAGACCACGGTGAGCCGGTTTATAAAATGAGCGGTGGAAAGCCAAATACCGATTTGGAGAGCATAACTGAGGACTTTTTGAGATTGCGAAATCGCTTCGTCACGAAATTGAAACAAGATATCTCTGTTAAAGAGCGCCAACGCGCTAAACAGGATAAAAATCGAAATTGGCAGCCATAGACGATTTACAGCGTTCTTATTCATATTAATAAGCTCCTAAAGCGGACGAACCGCAGCAAAAAGAAAGGGCTTTTCACTCCCCTCCGAGGGGTCTTTGTTAAATCTGTAGTTCATTTCTTGATTCATAACTCTGTCAGGGTTAGAGTCTTACAGGAAAGTCTGTATATAGTAGCATTAACCCTGACAGAGTTTTTTTGACAAACATCATTTATTTCGTGAGGTGGTAACCGGCGCCGGTCATCACTCGCATGAGCCCCTTCACTTGCCCTTCGGTCGCCCCGTGATGCTCTATGAAGGTCACCGCCTCGTCCCTCACCGCGCGAAGTTCTCTTTTGTCATCTCTAATCGGGAGGGGCCAGGTTTTAGAAGCCCCGCCGGCAAAAGCGACAGACAAATGACCATTCTCAACTTTAGCGGTCATTTTTCTTGTGGTGGCTCGTCGCCGAAGGGCTAACTTGTCTACAGGTTCGATTTCAAATACTCGCCTCAGAACATCGTCAGGGGTTTCGCCAAATTTTCCGTGATGAGCGATGGCGTTCCAAACTTCATCGGAAATACGAATCGTCCTCATGTGCTTTACGATGCCTCCTTACTATCACAATTATCTTACTATCAAGAGTAAGATTTGCGGAAAACCGGATGAAACATTCGCCTTTCATATTGAACAGTTCACCGACGGTTACACGCCGTTCGCCGATTTCCTCTAAACTTGTTAAGGTACATTTAGTATATTTGGCCATGTTGCGATTCAAGGATATCAAATACGCAATCCCATTTGGACTTCTTTTCTATTTACTGTCCTGCGGTCTCGGATTGACGGCCCAGGAGGATCCTTTCAGGTCTATCACCGGGTTCATTCTAAACGTTCAGGGCAAGGCGATTCCCTATGTGAATGTCTTTTTAAAAGACACCTATGTCGGAGATGTCAGCGATTCTGCAGGGCGCTTCGAGATTTCTACAAAGAAGAGGGGCACATTCACCCTCATCGCCTCGATCATCGGCTACGAGCAAAGCACTCGTAAGATAAATCTCGGGAAATCGGATATCGGTCCGCTGACCATCATTCTCCGGGAAAAGACCATCGCCATGCCGGAAGCTGTCATCACCGCCAGCTCCTTTAGCTCCGGCGATGAAAAAGGGGTTACCTTAAAACGAATGGATGTTCTGACCACGCCGGGCGCGGCGGCGGATATTTTTCTGGCCATCAAAACTTTTCCCGGTCTGGCGCATATCGATGAAGGCTCCGGCTTGTTCGTACGCGGCGGCGACGTGTCTGAAACCGTGACCATTTTGGATCAAGCCACGGTGGTCCACCCTTACCGTTTCGAATCGCCCACCGGCGGCACGTTTGGCACCATCACACCGTTTCTGCTGAGCGGCACATTCTTTTCCAGCGGCGGTTTCTCAGCCAAATACGGCAACGCGCTATCAGGGATATTGGACATGCAGAGCTTGGACATGCCGTTGCAGTCGCAGGTCAACCTTAACCTCGGTTTAGCCGGAGCGTCGGTTGGCGTCGCTCTGCCCATCAACAAAAAAATAGGGGTGCGCTTCTCCGGTAATCGCAGCTCCACCGGACTTATGTTTCGGGTCAATGGACGCTATTCGGAATTCACCAAACACCCGGGTGGCGCTGACGCCAATTTCAGTCTCAATTACGACTATTCAGAGACCGGGCGCTTGAAATTTTTCGCCTTTGCTGCTGAAAGTGAAATCGGCGTCAAAGTGGATCAACCCTCTTTCGACGGCGTATTCAACAGCGACGACGCCAACCAACTTTACAACCTGCAATGGTCGGAATTGCTTTCAAAAAATTGGTATGTGCGAGCGAGTCTGTCTCTCAACATCTTTCACACCGACCGAAGTTTTGGTGTATTGGATTTGGCCCAAAAAGACCAAACCTACAAGCTGCGTTTTGACAGCGAGAGAGAGTTTAGCCCAAAATTCAAAATTAATTTCGGGGCCGAACACGAGCTCACCAGGAACCGGTTTCAAGGACGCTTTCCGGAGACCGATGCTTTGGACCCGAACGCCGAATTTACAGCCATCGATGAAAAGTACAACGCCGTTCGAACCGGCGGTTATGTGGAAAGCGAAATTCAACTTCACAGAGGCCTGTTCGCCAAAACCGGGCTGCGCGTCGATCACAACAATTTGGCCGGGCAGACGGCTCTCGACCCCAGGGCGTCGTTGTTTTATCAACTCAGCTCCGACAGCAACCTCCGTCTCTCCTGGGGAATCTATCATCAATTTCCGGCGCCGCTCTTCTACTCCCAGGATTACGGCAACCCCAATCTGCGCGTTCAAAAAGCTGTGCATTATATTTTGGGTTACGAGTACTGGCTGGACGACATGCAAATCCGCGCCGAGGTTTACTACAAAGATTACGACCGGTTGGTGCTCGAAAACGATGAGCTGGAATTCATCAACAACGGTCATGGATATGCCAGAGGACTGGATCTGTTTTTTAAACGCGGCGTGCTCTTTAAAGACAAATTGAACGGTTGGATTTCCTATAGCTTTTTGCAGTCCAAACGTTTGCAAACGCACGAAACAGAAGCCGGTCTGGCAGAGGAGTTCGCCTCATCCTCTTTTGACATCACACACAATTTGACCGTCGTGGCTAAGTACGGGGTGACGGATCGCCTTTCCACCGGCCTCACGTATCGCTTCGCCACCGGACGGCCGTTTACGCCGGTGACTAGAGCGGTTCGCGATCCGGAGTTCAATTTTTACATCCCGTTTGAGGGTCCCGTGAACTCCGAGAGGTTACCGGATTTCCACCGCTTGGATTTTAGCGTCAGCTATTTGTACCCCTTGAAAGGCAGCAACTTTGCCGTGTTTTACTTTGGTTTGTCAAATGTACTCAACCGGAAGAATGTGCTCGGCTACGACTACTCGTTGGATTACAGCGAACGCACGCCGAGAGAGACCAATTTCTCGCGATTTGTGTATTTTGGGGCAACGGTTACCTTTAGGTGATTCATTCGTAAATGCAACATAAAATCCCAAAGGGTAGAGGGTAGAGGGTAGAGAGTATTTCGCTTCACTCATCACGCTCCACTCTCCACGCTTTTTGGGATTTGGGATTTGTTAATTTTGGATTTTGTGAAACTTAAGGAGGTTCTTATGCAAAAACGTGTATTCTTTATCACTTTATTTTGTTTACTGATAACCGGATTATCCATATCGAGTCCTGCGGATGAATTCGACCAGCTCATTCTCAAAGGTAAAAAACTCATCGCCGAAGGTATGGATAAGTGGGATGAAAAAACCATGCTGGAGGCTCGCTCACTTTTCGAGAGGCTGCTGCAAAATAAAGATATGCAATGGCTCACTCACTACTACATCGGGTATGCGGATTATGGCCTCGCCGTCTACTATCAATCTCAAAACAAAAAAGATTTGCTGGTAAAATACCTGGACGACGGCATTGACCATCTTCATGCGGCCATCGAAGCCAAGAAGAAATTCGCCGATGCCCACGGACTCCTCTCGTCCCTCCTTGGCCAGAAGATCGGCGCCGATCCTTCCTTAGGCATGACCCTGGGTATGGAAGCCGCAACGACTTTGTCCGATGCTCTGGCATATGGCAAAGACAATCCGCGGGTTGCGATGTTTTCCGCCATCTCGGCGCAGTTTACTCCGGAGCAGTTCGGCGGCAGCAAGACCCGCGCACTGGCGGAGATCGAGCGATCGATTAAACTCTTTGAGAGCGAAAAATTAGAAGACGAACGGCTGCCCGATTGGGGCCACAGCGATGCTTTGACTTGGCAAGGACGGTTTTATATGCAAGCGGACAAACTTGACTTGGCTGAGAAGATTCTAGAGAACGCGCTGAAGGTCAACTCCAAAAGTGCATTTGCTCAAATGACTCAGAGGCAACTGGAACAAAAGATGAGCCAGAAGTAAATCCCAATTTCACAAGTCCCAAATCCCAACATGCTTACGACCAAAGTTTTGCACAAAAGTGCAACCTCTTTAAAAGGTCAAGGATTATGAGCATGGAACGATGGATTTACATTGTTTTATACCGATTTGAGTTGTTTTCACGTGCGGCTGTGCCACGTTAGTGAAATCACTGAGAATTCTCTTATCCGTTGGGTTGTTTCTATCCGTTGAAAAATTTGGAGAACAAGATATATGGGAAGCAAACGAGTCATAAAGGTTGACAAGCTGCGTAAAACGTACGGTTCTGTTGTCGCAGTTGAAGTCGTGTCCTTCGAAGTCTACGAAGGCGAAATCTTCGGCATGGTTGGCCCAAACGGCGCCGGCAAAACCACCACCATCGAATGCATCGAAGGGTTAAGACAGCCGGATGGCGGACAGGTTCAGACATTAGGGTTGGATCCGTACAAACAGGGACAGGCTCTGAGAGAACAGATCGGGGTGCAGTTGCAAGAGTCGGCGCTGCAAAATCACTTAAAAGTGTGGGAGGCGCTCGACCTGTTTGCGTCCTTTTATAAACATCCTGTGAATTGGCGCTCTCTGCTGGAACAGTTGAGTTTGGAGGACAAAAAGGAGGCGTATTTCAATAAACTGTCCGGCGGCCAAAAACAGCGCCTTTTCATCGCTTTATCGCTTATCAACGATCCCAAATTGGTTTTTTTTGATGAATTGACGACGGGCTTGGATCCGCAGGCGCGCCACACGATGTGGGACCTGGTGCGGGACATACGCGATCAAGGGAAGACAGTCTTCCTCACCACCCATTTCATGGAAGAGGCGGAAAAACTGTGCGACCGGGTTGCCATTATGGACCAGGGCCGGATTGTCGCTTTGGATACTCCAGAGAATTTAATTCGCAATCTCAGGGCGGAAAATCGTGTGGTGTTCACAATCGCGGAGCCTTTTGATACAAAATCGCTGGCTGAATTAGCGAACGTGAGCCGTGTCGAGCAGAATGGAGAACGCTGTGTGGTTTACGGAGACGGGGACAAGCTCGTGGTTGAGGTGGTGAATGCCCTGTCAACAAATGGCTTTTCATTTAGCGATCTTCGTACTGAGCAACCTACTTTAGAAGATGTGTTTCTTAAACTGACCGGGAAAGAAATTAGAGCTTAGGAGCTTGGCCGAAAAGTCCAAAATCACTTCCCGAAGGCGTCTCGCCGAGGGC
>JBHHWX010000341.1:0-6842 GCA_046756745.1 bacterium
CGAAGTGCGAGCCTATTTCGGTCTCGGTAAAATATATGCTTTCAAAAACGACATTGATAAAGCAAATTTTCATTTTAATAAGGTCATCGAATTTGACAAGCAGGGTCATTTCGCGAATCACGCAAAAAGAGCGATAGTAACAGTCGATTTAGAAAGCGACGTACAGGTTTCGCAATCACTTGACGATGGAAATTTTGAAAATTTATATCGAGATGGGTATCGCGCGTTTTTGTTTGCTGACTATAAAAGGGCGATTAAATTTTATACCGGATATTTAAGACACAAACCTAATGATGATTTTGTATGGTTTTCACTTGGCGAAGCCTGCTTAAGGTGTGGAGAAACAACTAAGGCGCTCGAGGCTTTCACGAAAGCAATCGGTTTGAATGCGAAGAAAGCGCTTTATTATAAAGAACTTTCTATTGTGTATAGTTGTTTTAATAGAGACCTTGATGTCATCAAGTGCCTCACAAAGGCAAAGGAGTTTGGTAAAAACGATAGCATATCCAATACACTTTGGGGTAAAGCGCTCATTAACCAAAAAAAATACAGCGATTCGATTCCAATTTTAGAAGAAGCGGTGAGATTGGATTCAAACAATATTAGTGCAAAATTTTATTTAGGGGTCGCTTACAAACATACCAATCAACTTAACTATGCACATAATTCTTTGCAAGAGGTGATGCTTTCTCCTGTAAAAAGTCCCTTAAAAAAGGAGGCCGAATCGCTGATTGCAGAGATAGCACACCAATGAGGGGCATCACGCATAACATATATTATGTAAACTTAAACTACCCCAGATAGTTCTTCCCGAATTCCAGTTCCCTTCCCTCTGTTTCTTGTAGATAGTTTCGAGAGGTTTTAAGGTAAGTGCGTCTGTAGGAAATTGCAATGGTCGGGGCGCCCGGATTTGAACCGGGGGCCTCCACATCCCGAATGTGGCGCGCTGACCGGGCTGCGCTACGCCCCGTGATCACCTAAAAGAAGATTTCAAATTTACAAAATTATTCGAACAAAATAAAGATAAAAATAAAAAATATTTATCCTGAATTACGACGACCTAACATATAAGCTGCTGTCACACCAAGAACGGCTAAGGAAATCGCAACACCTGCTTGAACCATTCCTTTAGGTAATCCCGGAAAAATAGGATATACTGAGGCAATCACGAGTCCGAGGATAAAATAAAAAGTTTCCTTAGGATATTTTTTTAGGAGAACATCGATTAATTTAGCGAAGCCCCAAACACCCGTGACAGCCCCCAGCGCGACCACACTTAAAAGAATCAAATTAAACTCTTTAATTGCCTTGATAATGACCTGATACTGCCCCAAAAGCACTAAGACAAAAGAACCGCTAATACCCGGGACGATCATTGACCCGCCAGCAAATATTCCCCCTATTAGTAATAAAGCCAACCCAGAAACAGTAATTTGGTATTCAAAGTTAATATCGTTTGAATGTTCGATTTCAGGAAAAAAGTATCCAAGAGAAATGATGAGAACGCCGGCAGCAAAGAATGTCATCACAGATGCGGGTGCGGGTTTCATCTCCTCATGTGTCTGATAAATCGATGGAACAGATCCAATAATTAACCCTATAAAAAACAAATAGGTATGTTTGGGATAGTTCGATAACAGATAATCCATGACCCAGGACAGCGCTATGACTGTAATTATAGCCCCTGTCCCGACTTTTATCAACAAAACGGCATACTCCTTACGCCTTTCTCGATTCGTTGCAAAATTGCTGATCGCCTCGATTAAATCTTCGTAAATACCGAGAACAACAGCCATGGTGCCGCCCGAAACACCTGGGATAATATTTGCAACACCGATGACACCACCTTTCAAAATCAATTTTATTTGTTCAAACATAAACTTTTTTTCTTCTCCATGAAAAGCTTCTTAGAAGGAGGACAATAAATCTCAAGACATCCATAAAATTAACTGAGCTACGCGAGTTTTTCTCATAAATAGTTGTAATCGGAACCGAAACAATCTTATAATTCGATAATCCCGCCTTGATGATGACCTCCGACTCCAAATCAAATTTATTTGTCGTCAGCTCTATATTATTAACAACATCGGCTCGTATTAGCCGAAAACCGGATTGACTGTCTTCAATATTTTGTTTTATTCTCCATGTTATGAGTTTGGAGGTTATCACATTGCTTAGGATGCGATGCAACGGCATCTTTTGTAAATTCGACATCCGTGAACCTATGACGATATCAGCGTCCTGGTCAGACATTTTTTTCATGAGTTTGACGGCTTCAAACGGATTATGCTGGCCGTCTGCGTCTAAAGTCAAAATCAAGTTCGCGTTCCTCCGCTGCGCCCATTGAAAACCCGTTCTCAAAGCAGCGCCCTTCCCGAGGTTTTCCGGGTGTTCGAGAATCTCGATCTTTAACCCGGTAACCTTGTTTATTGTATCGTCAGTTGAGCCATCGTTTATCACAACAATTTGTGTCTTGAAATTACATTTATGTAAATCAAGAATGACGGATGAGATTGTTCTTTCTGCATTATAGGCAGGTATGATGACAAAGACGGGCTCATTTTTCATTATGATAATATATACTTAGCGCGTCGAAGCCGCATTGGTTGCGGCTACACTGGGTGAATCAGTGGTTTTCTTTCGTTTTTATTTCCTTTACAAACATCTCATCAACCGGACGTAGAGGCCGGTTCATCCACAGCGGCCGGCGTAAACCATTGGGTCCAGGCGCGGGGCGCGTCATGTTGAGCCACTCGCGATAAACTTCAAATGATTTCTCGGTATCGACGAACACATCGCCGTATTTATCGTCCGGGTGAGCTTTTTCAATTCGGACTTTTTGATGCCAGCAGTGCATTCCACTGATGGGATCAGGATGTACCGGGAAAGTGATATTCTGATGAACGCCGCCATCACTCCAAAAGATACGAGAAGAATCGGGATCTTCGCTTTTGTATGGGCGAATGCCATCGATGATGCGCATTTTCCATTTTCCCTTTTCGACTTCGGAGATGTCGACAAGATTTGTCGCCCATTGATTTCCACGTGAATCTTGCGGCCGCCGCCATCTCCCTAAGTGGTGCGAGCACGCAACGACCCCGGGTTTCATGCCTTCAGTGACCCACACGCGATCGACAAAGTAGCCGATATCGGTATTGACCCGGATTATGTCGCCGGTTTTAATACCGAATTTCATAGCATCGTCGGTATGCATCCATACCGGGTTTCGGTTCGAGATTTCCGTCAACCATTTTGCATTACCGGACCGGGAATGAATGAGGGCCGGGAGCCGAAAGGTCGGCAACAGCGGGAATTCTCCTTTATTGGGATCAAGCTCTTGCGGGTGGATATGGCTTTTGATATACACTGGAATTCCATATTCCGGCCACCCCCAATCAACTAATGTCTCGGAGTAAAATTCCTGTTTTCGGGATGGAGTAGGAAACCCGGCATATGCGGCTCCATCTACCATCACTCCTATAGCGGCGCCATTCTTGGATATGATATTTGTTTGGGAATCGATTTTTGAGCTTGTAATTTCTTCTTTTGAGAGAGTTTTCAAGTGTTTGCTATAGGAGGTTTTTTCAATCTCGAATGCGCCGTACTTACGCATATAATCCAAAGGCGTCAATCCTTCTTCCGCGGCTTTTTGGGACAGACCTTCTGTGTTCTCGAAAATAAATTGATAGTACTCATCAACTGTAATTTTTTCACCGGACCGGTACGGAGAGATGAAATGCTCTTTAATTCCGAGACTGCCATCCGGATCGATCCGCCAGGAAAGTTCTATCCAGAATTCGTCCTCCTCCCACACTTCGCCCGGGTTCGCCTCGTAGGTGAACGTGACGGGATTGCCCAACCTTCTTCTTGCTTCTCGCAAGACCGGCTGCCGAAATCCAATCCACATTCCGGAATGGGTTTCGTAGCTGATGATATCATGCCGTTCGCTGGCGTGTCCCATAGGGAGAACGTAATCCGCAAAAAAAGCGGTCTCGTTCCAGGTAGGCGTCAGAGCAACATGCAGTCCGACTTTCGACTCATCGCTAAGCGCTTCAATCCAGGTAAAGCCGTCGGGATAAGTCCACACCGGGTTGAATACACGCGTAAAATAAACCGACAGCTTTCCCCTATTTTCTTTGAGAAAGTGCGGCAGAAGCTGACTCATTTCGTAATGAGCGAGCGGATATTCATCCGGGAAATGCAGTTCATTCCAGAACTTGACGGCCGGCGGATGATCAAATACCTTAGGTTTGAATTTGTTCCATCCGCTTGGCGAGGTCCCCCCTACCGTGCCAACGCTGCCGGTTAACACGTTGAGGAAATGGAGACATCTGGCCACAGCCCAGCCCCCGAGGTTGCCGCTGCCGGCGCTGCGCCAATTGTGGGTCGCAAAGCGCGTTCCGGCGTCCCCGATTTGTTTGGCAACATCTTCAATCATTTTTACGGGCACTCCGCTCTCCTGTTCGGCAAATTCAGGCGTATATTCCTTATACTCTTCTTTAAGAGCCTCGATGAAATTATCAAAAGTCACAGCAACATTCGAGTGCTCTTTTTTAAGGTAGGTGTGCCAGTTCACCCAATTCTTCATGAAAGATTCATTGTAAAGTCCTTCATCCAAAATCACCTTGGCCAGAGCTAACAGGATTGCTGCCTCACTTCCCGGATAGGTTGGCATCCAGAAATCAGCCATACTTGCCGTATTCGAAAGGCGTGGATCCATGACCGCGAGTTTGGCGCCGTTCATCATCCCCTCGATGATGCGTTGTGCATGTGGATTGAAATAATGGCCCGATTCCAAGTGGGCGCTGATAAGGAGGATGAACTTCGCATTGGCATGATCTGGCGACGGCCGGTCAAAACCGTGCCAGATCGCATATCCGAAACGAGCTCCGGCCGAACAGATATTGGTATGGCTGTTATGCCCATCGACACCCCAGGCTTTCAAAACCCGGTCGATATAACCCTCGTGACCAGGCCGGCCGACATGATAGGCAACTTCGTTGTTACGTCCGTCTTTGAGTGTTTCGCGTATGCGGGCCGAGATGTCACCCAGCACCTCATCCCAGGACACTCGCTGCCAGTCACCTGCGCCTCGCTTTCCTTTCCGCCGCATCGGGTATAAGATGCGATCAGTATCGGAGATTTGGTTTATGGTTGCCGGTCCCTTTGCACAATTCCGTCCTCGGCTTCCCGGGTGCCAGGGGTTGCCCTCAAACTTCCGAACTTTCAAACTCTCTTTATCGATATAACTCAAAAGGCCGCACCCGGCTTCACAATTAAAACAGTTCGTCGGGACAATCATATAATGCTTGACATCCCGCTGTGGCCAGCTTTTCGCCTCGTACTCAACCCAGTCGTCCCACTGATCGGGCGGAGGATAGTCAGTCAGGTTACCCGGTTCGGTTAAGCGAGGGAGTTCGGTTCCACGGTTGTCATGAAGATTAGGGATGAGATGAAGTTTCTCAGCGATTTTTTCAAACAAGCCCGGTTTATGATGTGTCGACATTGTGATTTGTCATTTAAGATTTATTTGGGAATTGTTATTTGATATTTGGGATTTCCGGCTTTTCCGGGTTACGACAAAGGAATTAATTGCGGCGCGCGCACCCAAATATGTTCTATCAAGTAAATTCCAACCAATATGAAAATTCCCGTAAGTCCTAACAGAGCCGCTCCACCCATCCAGACCAGTATCAGCGGTATGAGATTGCCAAGAACCAGACACCCGGCCCAGAATATCAGACGAAACGGTCCAGCGAGGATCATTGTTATGGTTCGTTTTGAATCTGCGGTAGGGTGTGCGGTGAGAATTTCAATCATCAGGGTTGACACATTGACAGCGATACTACTATAAATAACCAGCCGGAGATAATGACTCCAAGATTCACTAAATTGCAGAAAGAGACCTATTATGGCAAACACGGCCGCGCCTGCCATGATAGCGTGTACAAGCATGTGTAAAGAAAGAGTGGGACTTTGCCAGAAATCCCTCCCCTTTGCTTGGGCAAAAAGGAAAGCTGTGTACACAGTGGTTACGATAGCAAAAGTCGCGCACCCCCATAAGGCAAACGCGAGAAGTCGACTCACATTCAAAAAATGAGCGCCTGTCCACAAAACAAGAAAAGCGCCATACAACAGGATGGCATAACTGCCGCGTACCAACCATGAACGCCATTGTGGCCTGAAAAGAATGTACAGGAATCGCGCTGGTTTATCTAAATCTTTTATCAGCAGCGCGCCGGTCAACGTTAAAAACAACAGAGCACAGGCCTGACTGAACCCTTGAATCTTGTCTGTAACCGGAGTCCAGCCGAAGTTGATGGCAAGAAAAGGAACCAAAAAAGCGCCGGTAGAAATGGCTTTTGTCCAGATATAGAGTGAAACCTCCCAGCCCCAGAGCGTGCCCTTATCAGGGACGTCATAAACGCGTCGCGCGTTTTCTTTCTCCACTTCATCGGCCTTTACAACCATTTTTTGCGGGTCTCCCCCACCCCCACCAGGAACCACAACCTTGCTGAGGTCTTTGTCGTTCTCTGGCCCTTGAGCTCTTAATCCATTTTCAGAAATACGCTGCTCGGCATATTTTGCAAAATGCCCAACACCCGTTGTCTGGGAGCTCCACATATATGCCGAAGATGGGTCGGTCGCAATCGGCTGAAGCGATGCTTGATCGCCTTCAATATAGAACAGCTTGGGTCGAGTGCCCTTCTCAACCTTTCGAGCGGTAACCTGCTCGCGAGCTAAAAGTTGTGAGATTTCAGTCAGCGGGTTATCGATATCACCGGAGATTATCGCGTGTTCCGGGCAGACATTGACACACGCCGGTTCGAGACCGATATCGA
>JBHHWX010000342.1:0-6785 GCA_046756745.1 bacterium
GATTGCTTCGCTGAGAAACGCTCGCAAAGACATCAAAAATCAAGTTTTCGGTCAATCACTATTTAACCAACATTAACTTCTTCGATGCCTGCCACTCGCCAATTCGAATTTTATAGATATACAAACCCGATGTGACCACCCTGCCTTGCTGATCCCGTCCATCCCACAAAGAGGAATAAACGCCTGGTAAAAGTTCGCCGACAAAAAGATGTCGCACCAATTCGCCTTTCACATTAAAAATCGACAAAGAGGCTCGGGCTTGCCGGGGCACGGAAAAATCAATTCTTGTCTGCAGGTTAAATGGGTTGGGGTAATTTTGGAAAAGCTGGAATTTATCAGGTTTTGAATCGTCCGACGTCCTCTCCGGAATGCCGGTGGCGATGACAGCAATGGAAAAGCTTTCATCGCTGATATCGAAAGGCGTGCTGTCTTTTGCATCAGAAACCCGGACGAAAACGCTGTCCGATTGGAATTCGGGAATCAACCACACATAGCTGCCATCGTTGGGCGTCTCATTGATGATGCTGAGCCAGGACTTTCCAGCGTCAATTGAGAAGTCTAATGCGACCGAATCAATCACCCCGGTAGAATGCCAGGTGATCGTCCTTTCACTGCCCACGGTCCAGCTTTCTCCGCCGTTAGGGGCTGTGACCGTCAAACTAGATGCGATTATGGAAAAAGTCGCGTCGCTGACATCTGCAGGAGCTCCATCAAAAGCATCGGAAACACGAATCAATCCGAGGTTGGTCCTCACGTTGGGAACCGTCCAATTAAGACTCCCGCCGTTGGCCGCTCTGGTTAAGGTCATCCACTGTACACCTCCGTCTAATGAGTACTCTAACATCACCGAATCGATCTGTCCGGCTGTATTCCACACAATCGCCGCATCATTTTCCGCTAAAAAATTTTCGCCGCCATTAGGTGCAATCAAGGTTAACCCCGATTGCACGATCGAAAAAACTGTATCGCTTGTATCTTGCAGATTGTTAGTCAGATCGGTGATTTTGATTAAGACCCCTGTGGACTGGATGTCCGGTACGAGCCATTCGTGACTTCCGTTGTTGGCCGCGGCGGATAAAATAATCTCCCAAGCGTTGCCGGAATCCAACGAATACTCCAAACTTACGGAACCGATCGGCCCGGTTGAAGTCCAGGTAATCGTGTGAGTTTTTCCTCCAAACAACGTTTCCCCGCCATTAGGCGAGACAACGGTTAATCCCGCAGTCAAAATGGTAAACAGCGAATCACTGACATCCTTTGGGGTCCCGTCAGTCGCGTCGGAAATGCGAACCAGCGCGCTGTCAGTTTCAACTGCCGGGATATTCCAAAGGTAGTTGCCGGTGTTCGGGACATTGGCTGCAATCATCATCCAGTCTGAACCGTCGTTCAAAGAGTATTCCAAATTCACCGAGTTTATCATACCCGTAGACGTCCATGAGAGCGTCTGGCTTGTGCCGCTATACCAGACCTCGCCGCCATTGGGAGAGGTGAGATTCAAGCTCGAACCGACTATCTGAAACCGGTTATCGCTGAGATCGAAGGGATTGCCATCGACGGTGTCGGAAATTCGTACAAGAGCGTTGTCGGTCGTCACATCCGGCACGGTCCAACTGAAACTTCCGTTGTTCTCTGTGGCGGAAATAATCGTCACCCAGCTTACACCGCTGTCCGTTGAATACTCCAATTTAACTGAATTGACCTCACCTGTCCCGCTCCAGGTAATGAGCTGACCACTTTTCCCCATCCAGCTTTCCCCGCCGTTGGGCGAAAGGAGCGTGAGGGTTGACTGAATAATCGCAAACGAGGAGTCGCTGACGTCAACCGGATCTCCGGTCGCTGCGTCAGAGATCCGTACAAGAGCGCTTTGCGTGACAACGTCCGGAACGGTCCAACTAAAACTGCCACTATTATTCACACTGGCGATGATTGGCAACCAGCTCGCACCGCCATCGGTTGAATATTCCAGTTTCACGAAATTTATCTCTCCTGCCGAGGTCCAAGTAAGGGTATGTTCGCTGCCGCCGGCCCAAACCTCGCCGCCGTTTGGCGACGTGACCGTGAGAACAGGTTTAACGATAGAAAAAACGGCGTCGCTGGTATCCGCAAGGGCCGCATCAGAGGCGTCAGATACGCTCACCTTTGCGGTCGTGGTAGAGCTGTCCGGCACAACCCAAACAAAGCTGCCTGTGTTCAAAACATTGCTTGCTATCGAAGCCCAGGTGACACCGCTGTCAACGGATAACGCTAAGTTGACCGTGTTGATCGAGCCGGAAGAATTCCAGGTTACCGTTCTTGTCGTCCCTGCATTCCAGATTTCACCGCCATTAGGAGATGTTAATGTGAGACTGCGTTTCACGATTATTGTAAACGGCCCATCGCTGGTATCTGAAGTGGATGGCGAAGACGAATCGAGAATTCGAATGAATGCTTGACTCGATTCCACATCCGGTACCGTCCAACTGGCGCTTCCGTTATTCGTAACCGCAGCAGCGATTGTCACCCAGCTATTGCCGCCATCGATAGAATATTCGAGATCGACGCTGTTAATCACACCGGTCGAAGTCCATTGCAGGGTCGCCTCAGAGCCGGCTTGGAAAGTTTCACCGCCGTTGGGCGCGGTCACGGTTAATGTCGCCGGCGGGTTAGGCGAGCCTGTCACTTCATACCATAATAAATAATCGTTGCGAGTGACGGCGACGATGTCTTTGTCGCCATCCCGGTCAAAATCTGCGACAGAAACGCCGCGCGGCCGGACGACATTATTGTCCAGAACGAACTGCGTGAATCCCTCACTGCCGTTGTTGAGCCAATAGAGCACTTTGTTTGGAACAAATGCTGCCGCGACGATATCCTCATCTCCGTCTAAATCTAAATCGCCGGCAACAATAGACCAGGACTCGCCAACCGCATCTTGAACGGAATGCTCTAAAAAATTGGTTCCCCCTTTATTTTCAATCCAATCGATGTCTCCGTTATTTCTTTGATTTCGAAGCACGTCTAACCGGCCGTCCCCATCGACGTCATGAGCATAAACACAGAAGGCGCCAAAGGAAGCGAATTCGTTTCTGCTGAAGCCGCCGTTGCCGTTGTTTCGCCACCAAGAGGTTTTGCTGCCGCCGCTGGCCATGATGTCGATATCGCCGTCCTTATCCAAATCCGCGGCATGAATGGAATGTGCAGAACTAAAATTATTGTCTAAGATGTGTTTGCTAAAATTCTCCTGGCCGTCATTTTCATACCAAATCACTTGATCGCTTTTCCAAACCGCGGCCATCAAATCGACGTCCCCGTCGTTATCCAAATCCGCGGAATAAACTGAGTGAGGATTCAGGATATTAATATCGACGGTATTTTTGCTGAAATTTTCGCTACCTGCTCTTTTAAACCAGGCAATTTCACCGGGGTCTTCGGAACAGGCAACAACATCCAAGTCGCCGTCGCCGTCAATATCGTTTGCATGAACAGACCAGGCATTTGAAAAACTGTTCGAAATGTTTTTAATCGTAAAGTTCCCATTGCCGTCATTCTCGTACCATTTTAAACTCGATCGCAAAGCGGCTGCAACGATATCCGGATCGCCGTCTTGATCAAAATCCGTCACATATACCCAGAAGCCGCCGTCAAATGCACTGTCGATGGTATGTCTCGATGTTTGTATTTGACCGAACAATGGATGGATTAAAATTAACGTGAAGACACAAATCCAAAAAAACTTTGGTTTTAGTTTCGCAGTCATGTGGCTCCTTTAGAACTCCTTTTTATCCTTAATCCCCAGCGCGGTTGCACCGCACGTGAAAACAATTCAAATCAGTATTACACAATGTAAATCAAGAGGATTAACCGAAAACTATTTTCACTTGCCCCAAGGCCTCCTGGCCGAGGGTGAATTCCTGCTTAGCTCGGCGGGGACGCCTTCGCGAAGAGTTTTTTCAATCGCACATTTTTCAAGTTTTCGGTCAATGACTCTATAAAGTATTTCGACTCAATTGGGTAAAATATATACTTGCAAATGAAATTAGGTGGCGAGAAATGATGAGGCGTCTTTCGGTGCAATTAAATGATTTTTTTCCCAAAAAAAGTATGCATTTTCATACCTTTGCGTATAAATTTTATAGTTACACAATGTTAGTCCCGATACTCGTTTTAAATGTGAAAAAGGGAGAGTGAATGGCTTTTCCAAATTTTTATAAATTCAAAATTAACCAAAAAATAGCGGATAAACTCTGTTACACGCTTTACGACGCCGAGGATCGAACTGAAGGCAACCGTGTCTTTTTGAAAGTCCTTAACGCCGCCCAGAGCCGTAACGAAAACAGCGTTTACAATTTCCTCAATAACGCGAGAATCCTGCACTCGATGGAGCATCCGAATATCGCCCGAGTCCATCAATTTGGCAGTGATTTAGGTTATTATTTTATTGCGTCGGAAGCGATCGATTTGGCGCCGCTCAGTTCTTTAGTGCAGGACGAGTTCTCACTGTCACCACAAGACCTGGTTGAAATATTCACCAGAATCGCAAAAACACTCCGGCATGCGCATTTGAAAGGCCTCACCCACGGCTTACTCAACACCGATAATATCTATATCAGTACAGACGGTTCCATCAAAATTGACGATATGGGATTAAGCTGGTTTGTTCCGGATATCTTCAAAATCAGCAACGAGGAATCACTTTATCTGGCAAGATATGTCTGTCCCGGTTTTTATCATCAAGAAAGCGGGGACGGTCGAGCGGATATTTATTCTTTGGGAATCATCTTGGTCCATTTGATAACCGGGCGCGTCCCGTTCCATGGCACGAACATACAGACAATTCAAGACCTACATCGACAAGGCGAACTTCCTGACTTGGATTTGATCCAAAAGGACTTACCGGAAGAATTCGAATCCATTATTCACAAGTCACTCGATTGGGATGGACCGACCCGGTTTCATAATTTGAAGGATTATATCTCGCATTTGGAGAAAATCAAGAAAAACGTATTAACATTTTCTTATTCCAGCTCGAGCTCGTTTGAACCTGAAGATACCGTCACATACGAACCTGTTCTGACACAACAGCACTTTGCTGATGACAATCACGTTAAAAAAACCAAAACAGAACCTGTGGTTGTTGTACAAGCCGGAAAGATGGTCGGGAACATTACATCCTTTTTAACATCAAGAAATTTTCTTTTGTCGGCAGCCGCTCTTTTCATTATTTTTTCACTGGCCTTTGTCGGTTCAAGCGAATTCAATATACCATTTCTTGCGAGCAACGACGCAACGCAGCCGGCTCTGGAAAGCGAAGCGCCTTTAACCTCAAACATAAGCCCCCCAACTTTTTTCTCAACAAAAGACAATGACCCTGATTTTGAAAAAGAAGCAAAGGAGACCGAAAATCTCATTTCTTCTACCTTGGGTACAAACAGAAGGACAGGAACGGTTTTCAATAAAAAGGAGAGAACAGAAGCTGAGGCCCTTCCCGAGAAAACCGTCGATTTAGTCAAAACATCCATAAAAAAAGCAGCGCGACAACTCAAGTCAAAACCGAAGCCCGGTGCGGAACCGAAGAATGTTATCAAAAAAAGCAAAAAGACGACTCCTATCGTGAAACCCGTGACGACAACAGCAAAAACGAAGCCGAAAACATCACGGGATAAACCAAAAGTTGCTTCGAAGCCTCCGGTCTTCTCCAAACCGAAAAACACGAAAAAAACGGAAGGGAAGAAAAAGGTTCAACCCTCCAAACTCGCTGGCGTAAAATTTCAGATAAAATCTGAAAACAAACCCATCGAAGCATTTGTCTTTATCAATGATAAATTTCGTGGTAAATCCGACAAAAAGGGCCGGCTCGAGATAAAAAACCTGGAAACGGGTAAAATCTACAAGGCGAAAGTTTCTAAGGAAGGTTATGCAACGGTTACCAAAGATTTCAAGGCACATGTGACTCCGGCCGTGCTTGCATTCGACATGAAGCCCAAATTGGATATTTTTGGTACATTGATTCTCGACGCCAGACCCAAAGCGGATTCCATTCTCGTAGACGGTAAACTGTATCGCGGTCAAATGCCGCTCAAACTGAGTATCCCATGGGGAGAACACAAAGTCCGTTTTGTCAACAAAAGATTGAAGAAAAAATATGATCAGGTTATCAACTTAAAAGTCGGACAGGTCCTGCGTATTCGGCATGACTTTGCAACCGTGGAAAAAGGAAAGGTGGCGGTTTCTTTGAAAAACGCCGCTCAGTTCGGATTCGCATTCGTCTATGTTGATGGGAAAATTTGGGGAAGCAAACCAAATACGACGCCGGTAGAAATCAGTTTACCGGTCGGTTCGCACACCATCGAGGTGAGACGCGAAGGCTTTAACGCCATTCCCAGGGATATTATTGTGGTTGTGGATACGAAATCGACAAAGTTTGTGTCGTTTACTTTGACGAAGAATCCTTAAACTGCAACCTACGTCCCGACATCGATAATCGCCTTCAAATCTCCGACTTGCACACCACTATACTCACTAAATTCCAGAGGCTCGCGATCGGTAATTTCAACAGGAATGTTCTCGAGTAGTCGTCCCCAACTTGTTTTATCCAAACCTTCGATAAATGAAGCATACTTATCCGAGCTCGGATTTGGAAGCAGATATTTTCGGTACATGCCGACGATACTTTTGAGCATCGGCAAGTATGGCTCCAGCTCGGTTGTTGTGGACGCGGCTTCGCTATCGATCCAAGCTACCGGAACTTTTGCGATCGAATTGCACCGTCTTAATTCAGTTTTGAGCAGCAGCTCGATATCAAAGGC
>JBHHWX010000343.1:0-6726 GCA_046756745.1 bacterium
TGGCCTCGCCATTTTTCAGGTGCCGGGCGGTAAGATTCAATATTTCTCTGCCTTCAACGCCCTGAAAAAAGATGCTGAGATCAAAACCTTTAAAATAAAATCTATTGGCAAAACCGTAGGTGAAATCGGCATGATAGCTGCCGGTAATGGTTCGATCTCCGGTATTGATGACGCCATCGCCGTTAATGTCCTTGAATTTGAAGTCACCGGGTTTGGGATCAGGGGCCATTTGATCGACAGGCGAATTCGCAATATCCGCCTCTGATTGATAGATGCCGTCAACGACCCAACCATAATAACTGCCCATCTCGTCTCCAACCTGGGTGATATGCCGGATACCTGCGGCCCCAGCAACCAATATCGGCTCATCCCCCGGACCCAATTCAAGAACTTTATTATCATTAGCTGAGAAATTAAACTCGGTGGACCATTGGAAAGCGCCCACCACGTTCCTTGAAGTAAGTGAGAATTCGAAGCCTTTATTTTGAACTCGACCAATGTTGGTCAAAGCGCTCGTGAAACCGGTTGCCGACTGCACCCCGACCTGAAGAAGCAAATCCTCGGTTTTGCTATTATACCAATCAAAGGTACCATAAATCCGGTCTTCGAATAATGCATAGTCGACTCCGAGATTCACTTGTTTGGTTGTCTCCCATCCCAATTCTTCATTACTGATTGTTGCCGGGAAGACAGCGCTAGCCGGCTGGTCTTCGTCAATGTAGAGACCTTGACCCAATAAGCCGATGGACCCATAGTTAGGAATCAAAAAATTACCCGTCTCTCCATAACTTGCTCTCAATTTGAGCTCGCTTAGGAAGTCAAGATGCTCCCTCATGAACTTCTCCTCCGTCATTCGCCAGGCCACTGAAAATGAAGGGAAGATACCTGTTTGGTTCCCTGCCCCAAATCTGGATGACCGGTCTGAACGAATCGTCGCGGTCAATAGATATTTGTATTTGAAATTATAGTTAATTCGCGCTAAAATGGAAACTAAAGACCACTCTTCTTTAAGGCTGTTTCCGTCGGTAACCAAACCGCCGCTGATGGTCCGTACCTGATCGTCAGGGAAATTGACGGCGATGACGGTATTTTGATCGTTCACTTCTTTCTGGGCGGAATAACCTAAAAGGGTTGTTAAATTATGAACGTCCTTAAAAGTTTTTTTATAATGAAGCGTGTTTTCCCAAACCCAGCTAGAACTGTTCGCTGCACTGGCTTGAGCATAAGGATCGCCTGCTGTTGCTGTTCTGTATAACAAACTGTTTCCTCTAAAAAAAGAGTTTTGATAGTTGTTTAAATCTATGCCAACCATGGATCGAAAGGTGAGATCTTTTATGAGTGTAATATCAGCATAGACATTACCAAATGTTCTATGATTATCCAAACTTTCATCAATACCCTCGATGATCGCTAATGGATTGCTGGCGGATGTGGTGCCGCCGCCCAAAAAAGACTGGCCATCGGGCCGCCGCTGGTTGGGCCTGCCAAGGTCATCAAAAGGATGGATGACCGGCGAATGCACCAGAGCCGAATAGACGATGCCGGGAGGTCTGCCAAAATAAGGTGCATTCGCAGGCACTCTATCATGCTCGGTAAAAGAAGCATTAATATTGGCGCCCCATCGCACCGCTCCTGTTAAATCGCCGGTCAAATGCGCACTCAAACTGTATCTTTTAAATTGTGAATTTTCTATAATTCCATCTTGCTGTAAGAAACCGCCGGAGAGGAAGTAGGTCATCTTTTGGCCGCCACCCGAGATTGAAATATTAGAATTCGTAATGGGTGCGGAGCTGAAGATAAGATCAAGCCAGCGTGTGTCCGTGCCATCCCAATTGACATATTTCTCAGGTAAACGAACATTACCATCATTGGGACGTCCGACATTATTCGTCGGATCGTAATTGGGGTTGTAATTAGCGCTATTCGGATTTAGCGGGTCATACTTGTCCAGGTAGTTGTTATTCCGGGCATCTTGTGTATATTCTATTAATTCCTGGGCATTCATCAAATCAGGTTTGTTTGACACCGATTGAGTGCCCGTGTAGGAATCAAACCTGATAACAGGCTTTCCCCCGGTCTTACCTTTCTTTGTTGAAATGAGAATAACACCATTTGATCCTCTTGAACCGTAAATAGCTGCAGCCGAGGCATCTTTTAAAACCTCGATAGATTCAATATCGTTTGGATTTAAAGCTGCGAGCGGATTTGTAGGGGGGGGAGTAAAGGCTGTACGGCGCCGGAATAAACTGCCTTGAAGACTCAAATTTTTTGAAACCGGCAGTCCATCGATGACATACAACGGGTCATTTCCCGCACTGATCGATCCGGTTCCTCTTATTCGAACATTGGGCTCTCCACCCGGCTCGCCGGTATTTTCCTGGATGTCAACCCCGGATAACTGGCCTTGGATCGCCTGCTCAAAACTAAGAATCGGGATATCTTTAAATGCAGAGGCAGAAATTCGTGTAACCGAACCCGTAATTTCTCTCCGTTGCTGGGTGCCATACCCAACCACCGTCACCTCTTCCCCGCGCAGGGCCTGGGATGTCATGAATATATCAATCACGTCACGGCCACTGATAGGAATTTCCCTTTTCAGATACCCGATATATGTGAACAGCAAGGTATCTTGAGATGAAACATTTTCCAGCACATACCGCCCATCGTTATTCGTAGTGGTTCCCCGGTCTGTGTTCTTCACGACAATATTGAGCGCCGGCAAAGGAGACCCGTCCTCCGCGTCAACAACTCGCCCGCTTACCCGATGTCCCTGGCCAATAACTCCGGCCAATTGAGGGCGTATTTGCGGCAGCTCCATCTGTTGAAGAACCACAGTTCTGGCGCCAACTTTTTTGTAGTAAATCGGATGTTTGCCAAGAGCCGCTTTTAGAGCCTCTTGAAATTTTTGGGAAGAAGATACCAGCAGTTGCGCGGTTCTACCGTTGACAACTGCATCATCATAAACGATATAGACGCCATAGGCTTGTTCGAGCTTAGACAGCGCCTCCCCCAAAGTCACAAATTGCCGGGATGGCTGGTTTAAAAGCTGTTGGTCAACAGTCTTGGATGCCAAATGTTGAGCGAGACTGTTGGTCGCAAGCATTCCAACCACAACCATAAGGCATACAGTAATAAAGCGTCGCATAAAGCCTCCTTCCGTAATGACGGCAGTAAGTTAAGTGACTAAAACTTCAACTCTCCTTTAATCCATCGTTCCGCGCTCATAATTAATAAGAAACTTCGCTCTTCCCAAAAATAATGAGATCCCCTTCTCGGCGTACCGGAACCTTCAGGGCGTTGGCAAGCGCATCCGTAACAACGACCAAATTCTGATTTTCGATAGACCCGGAAAGCGTTCTCTTCAGCAGACGTTTATCCGAAACTTTTACCCGGACGCCATACGTCTCCTCCAAACGCTGCAAGATATCTTTGAACGGGGTTTGTTCCAAAATCATTGCCTTTTTCCACCAGGTGACAAACGGATTGATATTCACCGAAATGGGCTTCAGCGCTTGTTTACCTTTTGTAAATTGCACTAAGTGCCCGGGCGTGAGCCGGATTTTTGTAAGGGAATCCAAATCCACAACCCTGGTGTCATACGAAGAAACTTCAACACCGCCTTCTTCAACAACGACACGCGTGCCGCTGCCGCGTTCATAAACGACAAAGCGCGTACCGGTAACCGTAATCGTGCCATCCGTTGTATGCACGTTGAACTCATCCCGCGGCCCATCCAGACTCTTGGCGACGGAAAAATAAGCTTCACCCTGCAATTCAAATCGATGCGCTGAAGATTGCATCCACACTGCCGGATATCGCAAGGTTGAATTGGCATTTAATACTATTTTCGTTCCTTCGGGAAGCCTGATCGTAGCCCGTTGACCATATTCCGTCGAAATGAGCTGATAACTTTCTCGCTCTGAAACCTTTTCTTCTTTTTGGGAAAGATCGAACCAGGTAATGAGAGCTATCAAGACGGTCGCAGCACATGCGACGGCTGCAAATCGTCCCCAGCTATCATATCTCCGGCGTTGGGGGTAAAGCCCGGTCTGAGCAGAAAAGGTTTGAATAGCTTTCCCGGTTCCTTTATCGAGTTTCAATCCTTCTTTCAACTTGTTCCATTCAGAATCTATATCTGGGCCTGCTGCGGCGTCGAATCTTATGGATTCCAGAAATTCCACCGCTTTCAAATACAGCTCTTTATTCTCTGTGGATCGATTTCGCCACGCATCCCATTCCTTCTGGTGTGATGCAGACGCCTTCCCCAAAAGCCAGTTATAAAATGATTCGTCCAGAAGTAAAGAGATAATGTCTTCCATACCTTGAGTCATAGATTTTTTCTTAGAGGTTTGTTAAAGTGATAGGATTGTTGCTCTTTATATTAAAGAGAGACGCGACAAGAAAATGTAATGGTCTTATTTGAATATTTGTAAAAAAAATGTGTAATGAGAAGGTAGGACGGCTTGAGGTTATGTCGGCGGCGCCAGTATCGCTTTAAGACGGTGGAATGCCTCCGACAAATAATTGCGTACGACTTGCGGTCTTACGTTCATAATCGCGGCAATCTCCTTATAAGTTAGATTGTCATACGTCTTAAGATAAAGCGCCTCCCGCATCCGTGCAGGAATTTGTTTAAATGCGCTTCGAAGCCTTTTCTGTTGGGACGCTTCCTGCTCGGCAAATATCATCAAATCTTCCAGTGAAAACACGTCGGCAATTTGTTCCATTGTAAACTCTTGATGAGCTGTTTTTTGCCGCCGCTGTTTGTCAAGGTGATTCAACAAAAGTCGCCGCAATGAAACAAGCAAATAGGCTTTGATTGAATCCACCTCTGAAAGATTTCTTCGTTTTTCCCAAATATATGAAAACATTTCCTGAATAGCGTCTTTTACCAAGTCTTCTTCTCTGGCCAGTTTCACGCCATAGTCGAATAGATGAGAATAATAGGCTCGAAACAAAAACTCCAAAGCCTGAGCATCGCCTTTTTTTAACCGCGCCCAAACTTGACGCTCCTTCTGAATTCGCTCGAGATTATCGCACGAAGCTAAAGGATTGGAAATGTCTAAGTTCTGATTTTTCAATTAAAAAGAAGCATCTTGTTAGTAACCGATCACAGGGTATTCATCTTTTTTTGACAGGATAACAGGATAAACCGGATTTACAGGCTAGAAATCTTGAAAATGAAAACTTGGTCATCTTGAGAATCCTGTTATCTTGTCAAAAATATGCCAATTCTTTGCTATCCCCTGTGCTTCGTTACTTTTGTTAACTTACGTATGCAACAGGATGATAATCCTTGATCTTTAGAAAAATTTACAATTTTATGCAAAACATGGGTGATAATACGACGACCGGGGATAGAAGCGTTCGGGAATTTATGTAATTTGGGTCACTTCTGCAAGGGTAAGTTTTCTTTTTGTTGTTTATTCTTCTTTCTCAAAATCTTCGATATCACTTAAAAAGGTCATAGCAGAGTAAAGGTTTTTAGCGGTGATATCATTTTTATAGAAATGGTTCATCCATTTTTTAAGAAGCGGCGACGTTTTCTTTCTGTCTGACAATTTTATTGACAGCCAAATTCCGAATGTTGTAAAGACCAGGCCGCACAGAATGACACACACGATCCAGGTGTGATTAAAATGAAGATAGAAGTCATAGTTAAAAAAAGCTTTGCACCCTACGATCAAAACCGGCAGCCATAAAAGGCCGTATGAGAAGCGGGTCACTGTTAAATACCTAATTCTGTAAACTTTTAGCCGTTCTAACTTTTTTTGTATTTCGGTGATAGGCATATCATAATTGATTGCTCCCCCTTGCTCTATAGGCAAGATGATAGATAATTGATAGCCGCTGAATATCACTTGAAAGAGTGCGAACGACCAGATTAAGACAGCAGGGATGACGTATTGTGGCATTGAAAAATGGGAATATATGAAGCTCCCCATCGCTATCTGCACGATGATACCGATGATCAATCCAAGAGCCGGAGTCTTAATAAATTTTTCCAGGGCCGACTTGGTTTTATCCAGGTTCATTTTTTTTAGTATGTGAAGATTTAACTTCATATTCTTATCTAATTTTTTGTCGTACTCACGCCAGATATTTTTTAACTCTTGTAATTCCATGAATTCCTCCAAGATTATAAATTCTCCAGGTTTGCGAATTCCTCTTTAAGCTTTCCCTTAATACGATTGATTTTTGTGGCCACGTTGGTTTCGGTAATACCGAGTATTTCCGAAATCTCTTCGTAACGATGATTATCCAGGTACAGAATCATGAGCGCCTTGTTCAGCTCGTCCAACTGATCGATAAACCGATAAAGGAGTTGAATATTGCTCTCCAGCTCATCAGGTATACGCTCATCCTCAATCATATCAATAAGATTATCATCGAGAGGTGAGGTGTCCTGTTTTCTGCGATTTTCACTTCTGTAAAAAGAGATTGCGACGTTTAAGGAGATGCGGTATATCCAAGTGGATAGTTTATATTGCGCATCATATTTACCGGACGACTTCCACAGTTGAATAATAATTTCCTGCACCAAGTCTTTTCTGTCCTCCGGATTTTGACAATAGGAATGACAAATTTTATAAATAATCTTTTTGTTTGCCAGTATCAGGGATAGAAACTTATCTTTTTCTGTTTGTTTCGTCAATGCTATCGTCATTTCGGTTCGTCAATAAAATCAAAGTTTACTTGTTTCACTTTATTATTCGCAAAAAGGAT
>JBHHWX010000344.1:0-6716 GCA_046756745.1 bacterium
GATGGCTCCAATTTTTAAAATCACAACTGCTCCAACGGAGCCACCTTTTCGCAGTACTGTCTGCGAAAAGGCTTAGGCGCTTAGTCCATTAATCCAGTGCTCCATGACTCCAATAATCCGGTTGCATCAATTAACAGCTTAATTTGTTTGAAGCCGCTCCATCATCGAATACAGCTTTCGTCGGGTGATTCCTAATAGTTTCGCTGCCTTGCTTTTATTGCCTCCGGCTTTGTTGAGTGCATGTCGAATGAGGTCGCGCTCCACCTGTTCCAGAGAAAGTCCTTCGTTCGGAATCTCTATCGTCGCACTGGCACCCGATGAAGTAGGCAAACTTCTCAAGTGTGATGGGAGATCCTCCGGCTGAATGATTCCGGTGGTGGACATGATCAAAGAACGCTCGACAATATTTTCCAGCTCGCGCACGTTTCCCGGCCAACGGTAGCGAACCAAAATATCCAACGCTCTGCCATCAATCGCATCCGGGGCTTTGTTGAATTTCCGGAGAAAGTGTGCAACCAGATCGGGAATGTCTTCCTGCCGTTCTCGTAACGGAGGTAGATAAATCGGGAAAACGTTAATTCGATAGTATAAATCCTCTCGAAACGATCCCTCTTTGAGCCCCTCCTCCAAATTCCGGTTGGTCGCTGCGATGGTCCGCGCTTTGATTTGCAGGGTTTTGGTTCCGCCCAGGCGCTCGATCTGCCGGTTTTGCAACACTCGCAGCAACTTGATTTGTGTGGCCGCCGACACCTCTCCGATTTCATCAAGGAAAATGGTTCCGTTTGCGGCCAATTCAAATCGCCCCAACTTCATTTTATCGGCGCCTGTAAAAGCGCCTTTCTCGTGACCAAACAGCTCGCTCTCCAAAAGGTTTTCCGGGAGGGCGCCGCAATTGACGGCAATAAAGGGGTCGGATGCTCGCGGGCTCAAGTTATGAATGGCTTGCGCCACCAGCTCTTTTCCGGTGCCGCTGTCGCCTCGAATCAAAACGGTCGCATCCGTGGGAGCGACGCGTTCCACCATTTTATAAACTTCCTGCATCAGGCCGCTCTGCCCGACCATATTTTCCAGTGAGTATTTGTCTTTCAACTCTTTTTTTAGCAGCACGTTCTCTTCGGCCAACTGCCGTTTTTCCATGATGTGCTTCACTTTTAATTTCAGCTCATCCATTTCAAACGGCTTGATGATATAGTCGTATGCACCTTTTTTCATAGCATCGACAGCGTTCTGGGCTGTGGCGTAAGCGGTCATCATAATAACTTCGGTCTGGGGCTTGCGCTTTTTAACGGACGCCAAAACAAACAGTCCGTCTTTGCCCGGCATTTTCAGATCCGTTATCACCAAGTCGAAAATATCCTGAGCGAATTTCTCCAATCCCTCCTCAGCGCTTCCGGATGTGGCGACCGAGTAGCCGTGAGGCTCTAATGCAAATTTCAAAACCTTACACATTTTAGGTTCATCGTCGATGATGAGGATATTGTTGCTGGCCATGAGGTGTGTCCTTGTTTGTTTGTTTGTTTGTTTGATATGCTAACGAATTCTCAGGGTTTGGTTCTGGTAAACACAGAAATGACCTTCCAGTTCATCTATAGACATCCACGAGAAACTTAGGTTTAGTACTCACGCTGCTTCAACCTTGAAAACTTTTTCATCCTCAATCCGTTGTGCAGCATACGCCAAAGCGGCCTGGATATCCTCTGGTTCTAATTCAGGAAAGTCCTTGAGCAGGTTCGAGATCAAAACGTTGTTTGCCAAGGCATTCAGAATTTGCGCGACCGAAATTCGCATACCTCGGATGGTAGGTTTTCCGAGTAAGATATTAGGATTTACCGTGATTCTGTTTAAGAGATTTTCTTTTTCCATCGTTCAAAACTCCATCAACAAATACTCTGTCAACGACTGACCGGCAAATAAAACCGCAGAGTCGTCCCGTGATCTTTTTTACTTTCAACCTCGATGTTTCCGCCATGTTTTTCAATGATACGTCTGCAAATAGCCAATCCCAAACCGCTGCCGGAGGTCTTGGTTGTATAAAATGGCTCGAAAATTTTTTGCGGGTCGTCCTGATCGAAACCACATCCTGTGTCGGCAATTTCCACTCGCACGATAGGCCGGCCTTTTCGTGTGGCGCTTTTCAAACGCACCGATAGCGTGCCCCCGCTGCTCATCGCTTGAATCGCGTTCAAAGTCAGATTCAATAAGACCTGGTTCATACCGTCCTCGTCGTGATTCACCGCTGGCAATTCTTCAAATTCCTTATCAAGAGTCACATTAGCCGTATTCATTTCATCTTCAAGAGATTTCAACGATTTCTCGACGGTGCCGGTGAGATCCGTTGCGTTGACCTCCAAGTCGCGATCGCGTGCAAAAGCGAGAAAATCGCTAACCAAGCGATTCAGCCGCCTGACTTCGTCCGGGATAAATTCAAACAGCTCGTCCGGTTCTTCTTGTGAGTCGTACTTGGATTGTAGCACATCCGCGGTGCTTTTAATGATGCCGAGTGGATTGCGAATTTCGTGTGCAACCGTCGCAGCCATCTGGCCCATCGCGGCCAGCCGCTCAGAGCGGCGTAACGACTCATGTGTCTTAACCAAAATACTGATAGCCCAAAACAAAAATACGGAAAACAAAACCGCTAAAGCAGTGCTGACGATCCCGCCTAAAATGAGTCCCCGTTGAAAAATTCGTAAAAGATCAAAAAAACCGGCGTTTGCTTGGACGAACACCACGGCCACCACCCGGCTCAGATTCGTCACAGGGGCGTAAGCGCCTTTAAAACGATTTCCCTCTAATACCTGCATTGGCGTCACCGCCGGAAAACCGGCAACCGCTTGCTGAAAAGACAGGCTGTCCGCTTCTAAAAAGGTCAATTTCTCGCCGTAAGGGAAAATGTGGCGGCTTGTCGCAAACACCTCGTATTGAGCATTGAGAAGATAGACCCCTTCAAGCTGATTTTCCTCGTGCACCCGTGTCAAAGTACTGACCGAGGTTTGCAAGGTCAAGTCCAACACCTCGGTGTCGAGCTCAGTGGCCACTTCGGATTCGATGATCTTGGCCGTTAAAGTCGCCACAGAAAGCAATCGCCGTCCCAGCTCCTCTTCAAAGTAGTTGCCGATATCCTGCAAGTAGTTCCAGCTTCCGAAAATGAACCCCAACAGAACAAGCACAGTGAGCCCGACAATCCCCTTGACCATGGCTTTGCGCCGACGCAGAAGCCGCTCATCTAAATTAGAAGATTTCTGATCGAGATTCACTCTCGACGCCTATCTGTGAGTTTCCCCTCAAAAACGAGTGTGACTTCGCCTTCTAATAAATATCGCCCGGTTGCGTCTTTCAGCACCTTGAGCTCTCCGCCGGGTGTAAGCACGGTTATCGGGAAACCGGTTTTTCCCTGCACATTCGAGAGAATAGCCGAGGCGACACAGCCCGTGCCACACGACAACGTTTCGTTTTCCACCCCACGCTCGTAAGTCCGAACCCGGATGAGGTCAGGAGAGTCCACTTCTACGAAATCCACATTTGTGCCGTCCGGTCGAAAATGCGGGTGAGAACGGTATTTTTGTCCGAGCGGCAGCACATCCTCATGCGCGACATTTCTGCCAAACAAAACATAATGCGGAACGCCGGTATTGATAAAGCCACCCTCGTGCCAGCCGCTTTCTTCCAGAACGCCGGGGCGCTCAGAATAATCCCGCGGTTCCGGCATCTTCAGTTTTACGGTTCGGCCTCTTACCAACGCTTCAACTACATCATCGCCGGCGACGAACGAAACGGATTCGCCGCACCAGCCCTGGTGGTGGGCAAAATAGGCTGCGCTGCGGGCGCCGTTGCCGCAGGCCGTTTCAGAACCGTCTGCATTGATGTAGCGCATTCGAAAATCATAATCCGGATGCCGTTCGATAAGCAGCACGCCATCTGCACCCACAGACATTCTCCGCTCACAAATTTTCCGAAAGAAATCGACTTCATCACCCGTAAAAATTCTCTCCCGGTTGTCGAACAAGATAAAATCATTGCCGGTAGCGGAAAATTTAAAGAAAGGAATATTCGTTCCTGCAGGCATTTATTCTCACTGCGAAATTCGTCTCATCGATAGTCTCTCTGCCAAGCCCCATAATTCGGATTCGGCAGCATAAAATATTTTTTACCCCAATTTGTATCTTCTTTTAAGTCATTATTCCAATACTGAAAAACGTTTTTACTCCCATATACAGGAACAAAATCGCGAATATGGTCTCCCACGAGCGCCAGAATCACACAAGGCCCATTTTTTTTGCAACGGTCCGTTCCTGTTTCTAAACAACGGCGCCGGTTTTCCTTTGTATCCTCCGATCCCATTCTTGCGAGCAAGATGTCGTCTTCTTGAAACAATCCATACTTTTTGAGATTCTGTTTGGTAGCGTGATCATATTCAGATAATCGATTGGTTATGTAAGCAATGTGGGCTTTGGGCCCGAGGGTTCTGACGCTATCGATAAAGGCCTTGGCTCCCGGAACCAAAGCGGCCTCTTCTCGATAGACCCACTTCGCCCACGATTCCTCTGTAAAAGGTTTACTGTTTTCGTAAAGTTGTATGGCATAAGGTGAATTGTCCAACACGGTTTCATCGATATCGAGAACCACCACCCAATTTTGCGTCTGTGATTCCGCTGCGTCTTTCACGGCCTGCCAAGCGTTGCGATAGGTCTGCATACAAATGGCGGAGTATTCTATGGATTTGGTCATCCATTTGATGTCGTTGGGTAATTTTTTCGGCTCTTGTGCACATGCAGCGCTTAGGGAATAGATGAGAATTAATATCGCGAGAATCTGGCTGTTGAATACCTGTCGTGTGGTCTGCATTGTTAACAGTTTCCTCCTTCGTATCTTAATCAGTATGAAATTTGGCTTTATATTAAAGAGAAAATTGCAAAATTACAAGGGAAAATAAAGGCAGCTTGTAATCGGTCAGTTACGGGTGGGTGGCGGTGTACAAGTTTCAGCTTGCTCGTGGAAGGGCGGGACAAAAGCACGCTAAAGAGTAAACACCCAACGAATGTCCCATCCACTTAGCGAAGGCGTCCTCGCCGAGCGCTCTACAATACTTATGGGACATCTTGTATCAGGGACAATCGGCCGAATATTTAAGTCATCTCGAATCGTTTCAACAATTCAAAAGTTCGGGAGATGAATCGCTCGGCGGGACGCCTTCGCTAAGCGTTTCGACTCATTACCGTGACTGACCGATTACTTTGAAAATTTGAAAGACGTAATTTCCTTGCTTTTTACAAGTGTTTGTGCTACTTTTGCAAAACTACAAGGCTGAAGGCAGATCATCGAACTTGGTTAGTAAAACAAAATCAGAGAGGACGATCATGTTTACTATGAGAAGAGTGTTGATGGTTTTGGTCGCAATGATGTGGACACATTCGAGTTTTGCCCAGATTAACAACGTTGAAAATTTGATTCGTGGCGGACTCCACGATACGAATCTCTTACTTGAATCCTATCTCAAACCGTTTGGCAAAGGTTTCGGAGCGAACTTAAACAATGGCTGGTTCAACACCGGGCGCACGCACAAGTTTCTGGGATTCGATATTATGGTCACCGGCAATGCAGCCATTGCGCCGGTCTCTGACAAGACATTTGATGTAAGCGGGTTGGATTTGCAGAACCTTCGATTAGTCAATCCAGGCGTCGACACCAACTCTCCGACTGTTGTCGGAGATGAAGAATCCGGGCCAGCTCTGGAGCTAGTGTTACCCAATCCTCAGACCGGACAAGACGAGGTCATCGGTCCTATCGTCCTGCCGCAAGGCTCCGGTTTTCGCGCCGTACCCTCGCCTATGATTCAGGCCTCTCTCGGGATTTTCAGCAACACCGATGTGATTTTACGTTTTTTCCCGGAAACGGAAATCGACGACGAGGTCGGAAATATTAAATTGTTTGGAGTCGGCGTAAAACATGATGTCAACCAATGGTTTGGCGGCGATCTTCTCCCCCTTGACCTGTCGATCATGGCGGGATACACCGTATTTCAAGCCAGCTCAGGTCATTTGAATCTGCAACCCGACCTGAATGCCGTCCCGACCGGCGCGTCCTATGACAATCAGAAAGTCGAAATCGAGGCAAAATCTTTCACGGCAAATTTGATCGCGTCAAAGCAATTCGCTATCTTAACGCTGTTTGGCGGAGTCGGCATCGAGTCTTCTACTGTGGATTTGAAATTAAAAGGGACGTATCCGGTGACCGTGATTGAGGACGATCCTGCGAGTGCGAATTTCGGCCAAAGAGTGATTCTGGACTTAAGCGATCCCACAGACCTCTCGTTCGATGGCGCCAACTCCAGGCGTGCTTTCGTAGGACTACGTCTCAATTTGCTGATCGTAGCGATTCACGGAAGTTATACATTTTCAGACTACCCGGTTGCTACCGTCGGGGTGGGGCTTAGTATTCGATAAATGACGTTGTTGATAATCTCTGTCAGGGTTAATGTTAACCCTGACAGAGTTATCATCAACAAAATCATAAATGACTCTATGCCCTTAGCTGTACAGTTTGTCTCCCGCGTTCAAGTGCAACCCCGTTAGGCTTTTGAAATACCGGTTTCTTGTAAACCCGCCCCTTGCCCAGAACGCATGTTTCACGATTCGTAAAACCAGATATTTGGCGCTATTTGTGGGTAACTTTCAAGAAACTTGAATTTTTTAAAGTTGTCATTCCCGAAATCTTTTATC
>JBHHWX010000345.1:0-6669 GCA_046756745.1 bacterium
AGCCTTTTACAAAACCTAATCTGACGCACAAACGAAGTGAGAAATGTTAGTAAGTCACTTACTGAACGTATCGGGACCCTTGATAAGTCACTTACTGAACGCATCGGACGACTGGAAACGGGCCAGAAAATTCTGTCTGTACTCATTATATCCATGTTCAGCGCCACCATCGGGCTTCTGATAAAAATAGCTTTCTTCTCTCAATAAGCATCTGCAATTTTCTCACCTGACGTCATAGCGCAAAAACGCACTATAGGCTCCGGCAAAAAATACCACATTGAACATCCCTAAAATTCCAAAATCGAAAAGCGCGCGGCTCACAGTTTTTTTGAGCTCCGGTTGTGTGTATTGGAACTCCGGCAGCTCTTTCGGGTCGATGGCTTTTTCTTTTTCCTCCTCACCGTCTCTTCGTGCTCGAATCATAATAATGTTTCCTCCCAGATTCATCCCGGTCTTCTCCTTCATGAATTCGGCGTAGGTTTTCTGATAACCTGTGGCTGCGTGCAAAAAGTTTTCCTTTATGTCCAGAGAGGTCCCGACGAGCCGGGTGGCCGCTAAAGAAAAAGCCGCAGCCGGTGAGATTCGCGCCAAACCAAACGCCAAACGTTCTTGCTGTGTCTGACGGTTTCTGCGGTCTTCGTTGAGACGCGCTGCCAATTCCTGCAATTTTTTATCTCTGTTGTCTGCTAACTCCTGCATCAGCTTATTGAACTCCTGCATCAAAGATTCAGGGTCGTCGCTTTTCGAGGGTTTAAAAGAACCCATCTTGTCACGATCCTCTTTCCAAAGTTGTGCCCGCAATCGAGCTTTTTGAGAAGAAATCTCATCTACCGAAGGAACATCGACAGCTCGCCCCGCTAAAAGTACAGAAGTTTTGGGGATAATGAGGACCGAAAAAACCCAAATCACCAGCAAGATAATAAAGGAGTTCGTCGATCGGTGTGTCATGGCTGAGATAAAAACCGAAAGAGTAAGAAAGACGCCAAAAAAGAGAAATCCTGCAACAAAAACCAGCATCAGTTTTAACCACTCGTCTGCAGAGAAATGAATTCCCAATAAAGGAAGGAGGAGACATCCGAGCAGGATTGGGATCAGTAACGGCACACCCAAGCCCAGAAAGGCGCCGATCAATTTTGCCAGAATGTATTTATCGCGGGGAAGAGAGTTAGCAAAAGCAAGGCGCAATGTCCCGCGCTCTTTCTCTCCATTTATAGCATGATAGGCAAACAGAATAGCAAAAAGGGACAAAATAATTTGGAAAATGAAATCCAGGTCGAGAAAGCGGAACACAGAAAAAATCGGTTCGTCGTTATACCGGCTGTCATGGGCAGTCAGCTCGCCGCGTCCGGCCATTTCAATGGTTCGTCCGATATCATTGGAGACGCCGGTCACCAGCGCCTCCAAAGGGTTGGGCGGAAGGAAAATCCGGGAGCTGTTGACTTGCATCCAGCCGGTTAATCCTTGCATTTGCCGGAGATTTTCCGACTTTGCGGCTTCATATTTTTCCTGACTCACCTGGTAATTTCTCGCGCCTACATAAAAGGTCAACAAAATCAACACAGAACACACGGCAAACGTAACGACAAATTTAGCCGATTCGACAATTTCACGCAGCTCTTTTTCGATGATCAATTTTAGCATGGTTATGGACCTCAAGACTTATATGATTTTGACAAGATAACAGGATAAACCGGATTTACAGGATGACTCCTCTCCAAGTAATATGCCATTTCTTTGATATCTCTGGGATTCGTTACGAAATGAGCCCCAAAGCAGCCTGCCTGTCGTATCCCGCCACATACTGCATGTAAAGTTTTTCCAGATTTTCCCCCTCGAGTTCTTTATTGGTTTTTTCTGCAACCAACCGGCCGCGATTCATGATCCCGACAATGTCAGCGATCTCTTTTGCCCGGAAAATATCGTGGGTGGACATGAGAATCGCTTTGCCTTCCTTCCGCAACGTGTCGAGCAATTGAATAAACTCGAAGCCGGCCTTTGGATCCAGCCCCGTTGTCGGCTCGTCGAGAAGAATCGCTGGTGCGTCCTTTATTATGGCGATGGCAATCCCGCATTTTTGCCGCATTCCTTTTGAAAATTCTTTGAGCTTTTTGTTGTGCGCTTCTTCTTGCAGCCCAACCCGTAAAAGCACGTCACGGTACTCGTCTTTGGTGCAATTGTTCCTGCCTCCTAAACGCGCGAAAAAATCGAGGTTCTGAAGCGCTGTGAAGTTCGGATAGAGCATCACATTTTCCGACACGAAGCTGAGCTTTTCTTTCGCCTGTAGCGGCTCTTTGTGCGTCACGATATCGTCCACCAGCGCTTCTCCGGCCGTTGGTTCGATAAAATTAAAAAAGATGTTGATAGCGGTTGTTTTGCCCGCTCCATTAGCCCCGAGCATAGCATAAACTTGACCGGAGTGTACGGAGAAGGAAACGCGGTCGAGCGCCAGGACGCCGTCTTCATAACGTTTGCTTAGGTTTCGCGCTTCCAGCATAGTCTGATCCCTGTTTGACGTGTTTTCCATTTTCACCTCGTTTTCATTGAAATTCCGACAGTCATTTTGTTTTTTGGACAGATGACAACCTTTTGAAAAAAGGTCACCATTTTCGAGTGTTTTTATCTGCGCGAAAGACGTATTCCATAAACCACAATTCCCACAACCAATCCCACGATGAGTAAAATAATAAACGCTGTGCCCCAAATATTTGCTTCGGGCTCAATTTCGATGGTCACGGTTTTTTCCACGCCGGTGACAGGTTGGTCGTCGGAAAGCGAGCTGGTGCGAATGCGGACTTCGTACCTGCCGATGGAAATATCTTTCGGGGGTGTAAAATAGAGCAGGATGCGCTTTTCTTCCGAAATATCCAATTTGGGCACGACGGCCGGTTCAATTCTTTTGTTCCAATTCAACGGCATATCCGCTTCAATTTCCACATTGTCCAATCGCCGGCTGCCTTCATTCACGACCTCGATGCTCATCGAGACGGTCTCACCGGATTTGATGGAATGAAACAGTTGCGGCGCCCGTACCAAGAGTCTTCCCACGCCGCGCGGCACCAAATCCAAGCGCACATATCCGATATGGAGTTTTTCGATCTCGGCTTGCGACCAGCTCCGGTCACGAATATTTCCGAGCTCCCGTGCTTGTTCCCGGGGAATGACCAAAACATAGAACGGCATAGCTTCATCTATTCTCATGCCGGCGGTTGGCCGATCCGGCAGAAAAACTCTCAAAACTGCCGGTCGGGTATTTGTGTTTCCGGTAAATTTGAACTGACTCAAACGCGCTTCACTGGCAGGCTCGATAAAATAGCGATTAATCTCCGGGGGCAGATTGACGACTTCGAGCTTAAACGTGTTGGTGAACTCGCTGAACAACTCTAAGGTCAGATCATAGGAGGCCGTTCCCCCCAATTCGACTTCCTGTGAGAACTGCTCGGATTGTATGATGACTTTATTGGCCGTTGCATCTTTCTGCAAAAAAATTTTCGGAGCGCGCTGCGAACCTTTGCCATAAACCAGATTCACCGTAACGGCATCGAGGTCTTGTAACAGTCTAAAATCGAGATCAACCGGCTGCCCGTATTTCAGCCGCTCGATCTTGGCCTCATACGGTTGACTGATAATGGCGTTTTCATCGTTGAGCAGAGAAACGTAAACATCGTGAACCACATCCGGCTGCAAAGCGCGGAAAAGTTTATCGTCGATGTTGACCAGCTTTTTGAATTCAGCGTCGCCTCCGGACGTGTTTTCGAGTCTGAGCCTGACATGTTTCCTGCCGTCCTCTTTTTGATATTTGACCGCCTCGATGACGGCCACATACTGTCCCTCAAAAAGTACCGCCAGCAAAGACTGCTGATAATTGACTTCCGCATCGGCCAACGCATTGCGTGCCTTTGCCAGGTCTATTTTCGAGATGAGATTTTTCTCGAAAAGCTTCTGCTTGCGTTTCAGCTCAGCGTCATAGTATTCGTAGGCTTCTTTGGAGCGTTTGAGGCCCAGAAGCCGGTATTCGTCGTCCCTCTGGTTGAATGGCACACCGGTTTGTCCCAACCCGGTAACCTGCAAAGCGTTTAACCACAGCAGTATGATCACGAACTTGCACACATACACTTTACTCATTTTCGTTATTCCCCGTTAATTCTGCCGCTATCGATCTCATACGCTTGGCATTCATCATAAGAATTTCATCGCCTTGCAACACCTTAATCTTCCGGTATCCTTCGGGACGCAAATTTTCAGGAAGAACCATCAGGATTTTGACCGTGTCGTCCTTGCTGGTGAGAATTGCTTGTAACTCTTTTAAGTGGAAGGCGCCATCGCCGTCTATTTTTCGGGTCATGCGCACTTGCGCTTGACTGGAAGTCATACAAATTAAAACAACCCCAATAAGGAAACAGTATCGTAGATTTTTTTTCATGACGCAACACTCCTAATTTTTATGACAGGATAACAGGATAGACCGGATTTACAGGATTACTCCTCTTCAGGTAAATCTTTAACTTTTCTTTTTACTTCACCTTTCTTTGGCCCAAAGTTTAGGGCCATGCCGACAGGTTTTCAGATAGCAGTAAAATAATTAACTGACATTTCTCAGTTCATTAAGAGAAAGTTTCTTAGCCGCTAGTCCGCCTGATGATAAACCATCAGGCTACGAGATGCAAGGCGATTGAAATCGCCTCATCAGGAGTCGAATTTATTCGACTTAAATCTCTTAGCTGGAGAATTCATTCTCCAGCGACTGCTTGTTCAATTTTAGACGAGCTTGGGTTAATGTTGGTTCTGATTCCGGTGCGTTAAAGAGTGTTAGAAAGTGTTAAAAAGTGTTAAATCAGGAGTATTTTCAAAAAATATTTCGTAAATTACTGCCGTGACACTGCGAAAAAAAATCGTCGTCGCCATTATCGTCATGACGACGGCCGCCTTAATCGGCTTAATCGCCGTACAAGTCACCCTGCTAAAGAAAGCTACCGAACAGGAGCGGCAAGCTTTCAGTCAGAATGTGACCTCAGCCCTTAATAGCATCGCACAACGGCTTGAAACCCGCGAAGCGGTATCGGGCGTTTTCAAAGTGACGGTCAATATAGACCGGAGCGAGGAGGGCAAGAGGCTGGGCATGTTAAAATTGACAGCTTTCGATACCTCGATGGTGACAGACAGTTTGCCCGCGAGTTCTGACCCCGGCGTCCTGAATCCCAAATTCAATTTTCAAGATGAAAATTTGCTGTTTTTTTTACCGACGCCACAACATGTGCGCATCCTCTTGTTGGACTCATCCGGATCCGTCATCGAAAGCGTGGTCGACGAAAAAAAGAGCGCCGGCGAGCACACCATCACTCTTGACCGTGACAAGCTTAACCGCAAAAACATACACGTGAGTTTTGTTTCCGACAGCACCTCGTATGTGATGAACTTTAATCGCACCCAGACGACAAACCTGTTCCGGTTTCCATCAGCACAAGGGAAGCGCGAGGTGATTGTCAACCGGGTCATCGATGAGTTGGCGAGCCGGCGCAGCCTCCCGGTTGAAAAGAGAATTGACAAGGCCTACCTGGATTCTTTAGTAACCGCTACGCTGCTGGAAAGAGGCATCGTCACGCCATTTGCTTATGGAGTCGTCTCCTCAAAGAGCGATTCGGTGACTTTGCTGAATAAGCCCAATTTAGTGAACGAAGTCAAAAATTCGGAATTCAAAGCACGCCTGTTTCCGCATGATATTTTTGCGAGACAGGACAAACTGGCGATTTATTTTCCCCAGCAACGATTCTATTTGTTAAAACAAGTCGCCTTACCGGTATTCATTTCCATGCTTTTTATTCTGGTGCTGGTTTTTAGCTTTGTCTACATTATTCGGGTACTTTTTAAACAGAAACAGTTCTCGGGCCGCCTGACGAATTTTATCAACAATATGACACACGAGTTCAAGACCCCGATTTCGACCATTTCTTTGGCCAGTGAATCGTTGACGAATCCCGCTGTTCTCAACGATCGGAAAAAATTTGAAAAGTACCGCCGGATCATCAGCGAAGAGAATGTTCGCATGCGACAGCAGGTGGAAAAAATATTACAAATGGCAATGCTGGAAGAGCAAAATTATGAATTCAAAACGACGAAAGTTCATGCACATGAAATTATTGTCAAAGCCATCGAGAATATTTCGCCCCAAATCGAAAACCGGAAAGGCCGAATCCATTCCGATTTAAAGGCGAGTCCGGCTGAGCTTGAAGCCGATCCCGTTCACTTTGCCAACATCATCCATAACCTCCTGGACAATGCATTAAATACTGTCGCGGCAAACCACACATAACCATTGTTTGCGTGTCGAACCGAGCTATTGTGCGGTCACCCATCATCACGTCTCCGGCTGATAATCTGTAGTAGCCGCCACCACCCAGTATGTAAACCGAGAATGACCTATAAGATTTTTGATACTTACTAAGCAGTAGAAATTCAAAGATTGTAAAAGCGCCGCCGTCTAAGCCTTGATCTCCAAATTCATCCAAATCTAACAGTTATCGAGATTCGCTTTCATCTAAGCTGAATCGGCTGTAACTCACATTGCCGCCAACTCTAAATCTGCCGGTTACAACAAGATCGTATCCTGCCGTTAAATTCAATCCCATATTCCAAAGAAGCCTAAACGACTCGGGATTCAAGTGCGGCGAGTCT
>JBHHWX010000346.1:0-6608 GCA_046756745.1 bacterium
CAGCCAGTCCGTCCCGGCCACACAGGCGATTGCGGCGATGCGGGCAGAAATCGTTCTCCCGACACGAAAGACCATGGACGCTCCGTTGGAAAAGCCGGCAGCATAGATACGGCCTTCATCGACATTGAATCGAGCGGTGAGGTCATCCAGCAGTGCGGTTACGAAAGCCACATCGTCTGCGTTTCTCCGCACTGCGCCGAGGGCTTCGCGGCCCGAACCATCATTCCAGGTTTGGGGATTGTTTGAAAAAGAGGCGGGCAAAGAAGGAGAGGGTCGCGAGCCCTGCGGAAATACGGCCAGAAATCCCTCTTGCTCTGCTTTGTCGTCCCATCCCGTTTGTTCCATCGCATTTTGCGCAGCGCCTCCGCCGCCATGAAACATCATCACCACAGCCACTGGCGTGTCGTCATGGTACTGTACCGGCACATGGACAACATACTCTCGCTGGAGACCACCTGTGCTTATTTGAAAAGTGTGATCGCCTGGAGCTAAACCGGCGGGCTGGGTTGCTTCTGTGCGGCCGTCACATCCTGTCCAAAACAGCAGGTGAATGCCGGCCAGAAGTAAACTCACCTTTATGAAACTTCTGTGCATCGTTTTGGGGCCTCTATGGTTGTTCCTTAACAAATTGAATTATTTGCAAAAAAGCAACTCATTGTTTGGTCGAAAAGCTTTGAGGTTACACCGCGCTAGGGTATGACGCTATTTCATCAAAATCGCCTTCCGAACTTGCGTGAATTGACCCGCTGTGAGCCTGTAGAAATAGACGCCGCTGGTCAAGTTATTTGCATCAAAAACCACGGAATGTTCACCTTGTGCCAATTCGTCATCCAGCAACTTAGCTACTTCCCGACCGAGAACGTCGAAGACCTTCAATGTCACACGTACCTTTCGTGAGAGCGATAACTGAAGAGTTGTCGTCGGATTGAAGGAAGCGCAGCAAAGCAGTTGCGCCGCTGTCACCCTGCCGGATACCGAACAGGTCGCCGAGAGGGATGTGGAGGCGCTGACCATTCACCGTGGTTGACACGGCGCCGCGGCGTTCGGCCTCGCCGCCGAGAAAGTATTTTGCCGGATGCATGGCGGTCCAGGAGTTCCGGAACATATGTTTGCCATACGTTTCGTTGCCAATTTCAAAATAACGGACATCGAGCGGCCCCGGCGCCAGGGCGTACGCAGTTAAAATACTGTCGCGCTTCCGCCCCCAGAAGGAAAAACTAGGCCCGTTGCAAAATTCGACCAGATCGGCAGCGTCATCCGCATGCATGGTGCCGAAGTTGATCGTGATGGACAGCTCCGCGTCAACCTAGACTTAATCCGATCACAGGGTTGCCCGGCGCGGCATCGCTCCGTATAAAACGCGGGATTTGGGCTTTTGTCATTTGGAATTTCCAAAACTTTGCTAAAAAAACACAATATTGTCGGCTTGTCGTATGAAGTGTTTGCTCTGTGGATTACCTGTACTCTTAGGTACACGTGTCATGTCCTCGAATGTACACCATCAATCCAATAATCCTATTGCAGCTTTAAGAAAGAACAAGACTGTCGATATGATAGCTATGAGTTGTGATCGACCGAAAACAGCCCTTTCTTGTCATTCCCGCATGCTTTTAGCGGGAATCTCCTGCTCGAAACCACGAGATTCCGGCTTAAAGATTGCCGGAATGACAGCTCTGAAGGAGTTTTCGTTCAGACTCTAGTTAGGTGACGAGAAAAATGATGGGAAAGGTATTCACAAACAATAAAAAGAACAATTCTTCTCAGAAACGCTTAAGTAATAGACCACAACTTTCTAAAGTGCTCAATCCTGATTTTCCTTATCGTATTTAAAGGAATGTCGGGGTCCCGGGGTACGTTTGGCGCTTTGTAAAAACAAGTGCTTACGACGCCCCGGGGACGGGGCTTAAAGCTTCTTTTTGGGTTTTCGGTCAGACACGAATTAAGAATTATCTCAAGAAGGATAACACATACATGTCCGTTAAAGTTCAAATCCAGATTTCGATTTTACTCCTAATCATGCTCATATTAGGGGGGACCGCAGGGTATGTATTTTTGGAAGATTACACTGTTCCCGAAGGTTTCTATATGACAATTATCACGGTTACAACAGTCGGTTTCGGGGAAGTCAAACCGTTGTCTTCCACAGGACGCATCTTTACGTCCTTTTTGATTTTATTAGGATTTTCCAGTCTGGCATTTGTTGGCCATGCAGTGGTGGAAGCCCTTTTAGATAATATGTTGAACACCAATTCGGAGAAGAAAAAAATGAAGACAAAGATAGCACAATTAACATCCCATTATATCATCTGCGGATTTGGGAGAGTCGGGATCGCGTCCGCTGAGCACTTTCGTAAAACGGGAGTTGATTTCGTGGTTATTGAGTCCGATTCTGAGCGATGCCAGGCTCTGCATGGAAAAAAATTCTTGCATATCGACGGAGATGCCACAAATGAAGAAGTTTTAGAGGAGGCGCGTATAAAATTTGCAAATGGGCTGCTTGTTATTCTGTCTTCGGATCCGGATAATCTTTATATTACATTAACCGCGCGCGAACTGAATCCTACTCTACATATCATCGCCAGGGCTGAAGGACTCGCCTCCGAAAAAAAACTTCTTCGCGCCGGAGCTGACAGCGTTATCTCGCCATTCTCGACTGCTGGTCGGCAGATAGCAAGTAATATGTTAACAGCCACTGGGGTCGGCTTGCCATTGGAAATTCCGCACAATTCGATGAAAGCGGTACCCAAATGGATCGACATTCAAGAAGGTTCGAGTATGGTAGAACAGACCATCCAAACAGTTTCAAAAGAGATGGGACGAGAGATTTTTGGACTCAGACGCGGCAATCAAGATTTTATTACTCCGGATTTCAACCAACAACTCCAAATCGGGGACAGCCTCCTTGTTATTGATGAAGGGGATGATGGTGAAAATGACCTGACCAAAAAGCCTGTACAACAGCATAAAGTGGTTATCGTTGATGACAACCCAATCGTTTTAACGTTATACTCTCGACTTTTGCGACGGGCTGGGTTTATCCCATTGACTGCAGAAAATGGCCGTGAAGCATTTGATCTCATCATGAAGGAGAAGCCAGAAGCAGCCGTCATTGACTTCATGCTTCCGGTTCTCTCCGGTATCGACGTCTGCAAAAGAGTTCGCTCTGTTGAATCTTTTCATAATACAAAACTTATCCTGTTCACGAGCGATGAACAGCCCGAAACTCGGGAACGTGCATTACGGGCAGGGGCCGATGAGGTCGTCTTAAAAAGCCCTGAAGCGTCGGAATTGATTCAGACCGTGATTCGTGTCCTGCATCAGGATCAAAAAGAATCCCCCAAAAGAACATCCATACCAGGAGCTGCTCATAAGCAAGGTGAGAAAAATAACTCTTTAGACTTTAATCCATCTCCTGTCAAAGTCGCAGAACCTATTGCGAAACCGACAACCGAAACGCGCAATGATACTGTGGATGTCATTCACATACAGGACTCAGAGCTGGATTCAATGGTTGATGATAGCGATGTTATTGATAGGGAAGCGCTTCTTGACATTATGGATGGAGATAAAGAATTTTTGCAGGAATTTATCGTTAGCTTTCTAGAAAACACCCAAACGTTATTAAAGCAAATGCATGAAGCTATCGAGATTAAGGATGGGGAAACATTGCGAACGACTGCCCACACTCTCAAAGGCTCGTTGCTAAATTTCGGAGCAAGCTCGGCTTGCAGCTATGTGTGTGAATTGGAAAAGATGGGCAAGAATGGCGATTTAAATAACGCTGAAGAGGTTTTTAATACGTTGAAAGCGGAAATAAAGAGGATGAAGAAATCACTAAAACAGTTTGAAATGGTTGAACTCATTGATAGATGAAGTCAGTGAAAAAGGAAGACCCAGCAATCGGCCGGTTTCATTTTAGGTCTTTTTGAAAATCGTGTCTAACGGTCTCTTTTGCAGGTAGTCGTCTCGAATCGAATCCAAAAGCTGGATCAGAAGCCGTCTTTGTCTGCGCATACGATTGAGGACATGTTTGTTGGTCAATAGATAAATTGAGAAGGAGATGTTTTCTTTTTGTTCGCGAATGTTTTCAACAAAGGAAAGCGCGTAAAATCCGAAGAGGGGCAGAGTGATGAAGTAAACCAGTCCCCACCTAAACCCCCAGAGAGCGCTCACCGCCGCCGTCTGGATAAGATAAAAAATATTAAAAGCCAGACCGCCGCCAATGAAGAGAGCCGTCAGTATTTTTGTGCGTTCATAGGCGAAATGTCTGGCAAAGTAATTTGCAATGCGGTACGGGATATAATGATTCACGATCCCGTACAAAGCCGGCAGGAAGCCAAGCATAGCCGTAAGATAGGTTCTGATGATCTGCATCCAAATGTCGCGCTGTGAGGCAGTATCTTTGAGCATCGAGTCATGAAGTTTCAAGTGCTTTAATTTACGTTTGTAACTGCGTATGTCTTGTTGCAATTGCGTCAAACGTTCGGGGTTTTCCTCGTACAAGTGCTGGACGCAATCTGCGACCGTTTTGCTGATAAAAAATTCTTCTCGATACGATTTGCTTTTGCTCTTGCCATCCCCTTTGAAGACACTTTTTAAATCGTCGCGATAGATGCTTTCGATGTCACGCGTCAGCGCATCAAGCTCTTCGTTTTCAACGTTTACCGTCAGTTCTTCAAGTCGTTTCTGAATTTCATCCGTTAACAAGCGGACCGCCTCAAAACTTTCGGCGCGATATTTTTCGAAGAATGGGCCCAGTTGCAGAGGTGCGCCCACATTGACCAGAACCCGGCTGTGAAAACGCGATCGTGAATAGAAATGTAAACCGATGGGCACAACTTGCACGCCAAGCTCGAAATTGTTTTTCTCCTCCGCTTCCAAAATGATGCGAGCGGCGCCGGTCTTGATTTTTTTGACTTTGCGCAGAATGTCGCTGACGCCTTCGGGAAAGATGAAAATCGTCTCTCCTTTTTCCAAGGTTGCCGTACATTCCGAAAACATCTTGACATTTTGATCCATCTTCTCGGGAAAATCCGACCGGCGATAAACCGGGATGTTGCCGGTTCGGCGCATGACCCATCCCATGAAAGGTTGTTGAAACAGACCGATATGTGCGATAAAGTTGACTTTTCTCTTAAAGAGTCCACGAATAACAAAACCATCCATAATGGAGTTTGGATGATTGGCGACAAAGACAACCGGGCCGGCAGCCGGAATATTGTGGCCGTGGCGCACATCGATTTTTTTAAAGAAAACTTTTACCCAAAACCGAAACGCGATGCTCACGATCCGGTAGAGGATGGGTTTGCGGTCTCTTTTATGCATGGTCGTTTTGGTTTTTGTTCATGGTTTCTGCCAAATGCAAAATAATTATCTATGATATTTTCTTTGGAAGATTGTTATGAGATGTGAGACGTACCGACCCTGCACACCATATTGAGAGGCACGTTTCACATCTCAGATCTTACGTTTGCCCCGACCGTCAATAGTAAAAGACAAAAGACAGTCGGGGTTTCGACGCGCTGGGTTCTCTTCGCATATTTCTCTGCATCGGTAACTATTCAGGCGTAAGAAGCTTCGGAGTGCAAAACTTTAGTTTTGCACTGTTTCAATGAAAGCCGCAACGCTAAAGCGTTGCACTCCAATACCAAAGGCTGAATAGTTACCTGCATCGAAAGATAACGACAATATAAACAACGAAACTTAAAAAATCAAATTCGTAATCGGTCAGTTATGGGTGGTGCGGGTGTCAGTCAGGAATGGGACATTCGTTGGGTGTTCACGCTTCAGCGTGATTTTATGCCGCTCCTCCCAAAGCAAGCTAAAGCTTGTACACCGTCACCCACCCGTAACTGAACAGATTACTCAAATTCCTGTCTTGTTCTTGAATTTTTCATCATATAACAGTATCTTGCTGAGATGCTAAACGTGGAGTCTGATCAACTTAAAGTCAAATATCATAGAGCCAAGAAGAAACTAATCAAATTATTAGAAACCAAAATTGTGTAGATAAATTATGGGAATTGAAAATAGAATTGACCCGATTGATGAAGCGTTAAGAATCCTTTATCTAGAACAATCGGTTCAAGATGCGGAACACGTTTTATTTCATGATCCGCTCTATCGACTGGATAAACTGCCTGTGAGTATAACGTTATCCGAGGGAAAAAAGGAGTTGCTGTTTAATAAATTGCTGCAGCGAGTTGACACGATTCCAACATTGGGCTATCTGCTAAACAAACAAATTGAAAAGACCAACTACGATTTAGTGAAGTTGTCTGATGAAATCAAATTTCCTTTGGAAAGACTAAATAAATTGTTAGAAGACTTAGTTCTCCCTAACAGTGTTCCGGTGAGAATAATGAAGAAATTGTTGGTTGGTCTCAACATCCCTTTTGAACTGGCTGAAAAAGCAATTTTAAATAGTTTTAGAGTACTCCGACTTAAACAAAGTACGGAAGAAAATCTTGAAAAACTGATTCCCGCATCCTATAGAAAAACTTCTGCCTCAGCATTAAGTGACATGAAATTGAGAACGTACAGCGCAGGAAATAGAGGACTCTTTGAAAACGAGGATGCTCTCAGAAAGTATTTGAATCGATTAGATG
>JBHHWX010000347.1:0-6573 GCA_046756745.1 bacterium
GGTCGCAGAACGGACTTCAGTGACGTTACATTCGACGCTTACATCGATAAACACAAAGCGGATTTCAATACCGGTGTGACGAAATTCATCCGTGTCGGGAACGACGGCAAACCCAACAGAAGGCCCAATCGGTCGCTGATAAAGTTTGACTTCATAGACGGCCTGATCATGTCCGGCGTGACCAACGCCAGCCAAATCGTGAAGGCAGAGTTAGAGTTATACGTTTTTTCCAGCGAAGACGGCGGTGAAGAGGGGCTGGATGTGGACATCTTCAGAGTCATGAAAGACTGGAACGAGGGAGACACGGATTACGCAGCGGCTAAAACAGGCGAAGTTACCTGGAACGCGGCCAGGCACGATGAAGTAGAGTGGGCCAGAGCCGGGGCCGGTCGCGTCAACAAGGATCGGGAAGAAGATCCGGATGATACGCAGTTCATAGAAAGCCGCGGGCGAGCTACCTTTCGAGTTACTTTTAATGTTACTACCACTGCAAAGGCTATCTTTGACGATGCAGAGAACTACGGCTGGCTGCTTCAGGCTCAGGATGAGGGCAAGGACACATACTTCCGCATCTACAGCTCTGAGCACAGGAAAAAAAGACGCCGGCCCAAGCTGACCATTACGGCGATCGTTCCTTCTGATGGCTTAGCAAAAAGCAATTTGAACGATCACGGGAGCGTGCTACGGCAAGATGCGCCTGTCCCGGCAATATTTGGACTCAGTCAGAATTTTCCGAATCCTTTCAATCCCGAAACGCGCATTGAGTTTCAACTGCCGAATCACAGCCACGTCACCATCAAGATTTTCAACACCCTGGGGCAGGAAATCCGCACGCTGGTGGATGCACCCTACTCGAGCGGTTACCACAGCGTGCGCTGGGACGGAACCGACCGGAGCGGCAATCAAGTGGCAAGCGGGGTTTATATTTACAAAATGACCGCTGATGATTTTCATGCCGTGAAGAAGATGAGTTTGCTGCGATAACGGTTTGGTCGTATGCGGTGTGGAGGCCTTCCAGCGATAATCGATATTGAAAAAGTAATGGTGTCGCCGCTTGGGATTTTTCTGGGGAACTCGCTAACCGGCGGCAACGCTATCGATAAGATTCATTGGAGGGAATTAAGTGTCTGTTGCAAAATGTCATTCCTGAATGCTTCTATCAGGAATCCATAGCATTTTAATAAATTCAAAAGTCGGAGGGATCATGGAAGAGAATTTAGCTTGCAAACTACGTCTTGCACTCCTCATGACGTTTCTTTTAACGAACTTTGTATATTCTCAGCCCGTCATTTGGGAGCAGACAAACGGACCCTTTGGTGGATACATTAACACTTTTGCAGTCGATTCGAACGACGAAATATATGTCGGCACGAGTGGCGCCGGGGTTTATCGCTCTTTCGATGATGGTGATTCCTGGACCCAAGTCATCGACGGTTTGACCACTCTCAGCATCAACGCTTTAGTCATAGGCTCTGAAGGACAGATATTTGCCGGCGGTGGCGGCGTATTTCGCTCACCGGACCGTGGTGAGACCTGGGTAGCGGTCAATAACGGGCTCACTAATACATTCATCAAGGCCCTCTCGGTCAATTCTACGGGTGAAATATTTGCGGGGTCTTTTGGCGGTGGCGTTTTTCGTTCGATGGACAACGGCGATTCGTGGGTGCAAATGAACAACGGTTTGACAGATGTGAACATATTTGCGCTCGCTATTAACTCAAGCGATTCCATCTTCGCCGCGACAAACAGCGGCATTTTTCGGTCCGCGGACAACGGCGACTCCTGGACTCAGGTCAATAATGACTTACCAGATATAAGTTTCCGGTCTCTCACTGTCGGTCCAAACGATACCGTATTTGCGGGGGCCTACGGTGCAGCCTTTAGTGGCGGCGGCGTGTATCGCACAGAGAACAGCGGCGATAGCTGGACGCTCGTTAAGGATAACTTGACGCGCGTGCTGTCTATCGTGGTCAAGTCCAGCGGTGATATTTTCGCCGGGACCGAGTCAGGGGTATTTCGTTGCCAAAAGAGCAAGACCATCTGGACACCAATCAACAACGGTTTGTCCGATCCGAAGGTGCAGGCTCTTGCTGTCAATTCCCAAGGTGACCTGTTTGCCGGGACCCTGTTTGGCGGCGGCGTGTTTCGGTCGCGCGATAACGGCGACACCTGGGCTAAAGCCAACAACGGCTTGGTTAATTCCCGTGTCACGGCAATCGCAGTCCATCCGGATGGTCAGGTGTTTGCGGGTGTGTTGGCGGATATAGAAGAGGGCTTTGGTTATGGCATGTTTCGGTCCTCGGATAATGGCGACAACTGGATAGAAAAAAATAATGGTTTAACCGACCTACTTGTTACGGCTTTGGCCATCAATGCAAGCGGAGATATTTTTGCAGGTACAGCCGGGAGCGTTTTTCGATCCTTGGATAATGGCGATAGTTGGACGGAAACCAAAAACGGCTTACCGTCAAATAATGAAGTGCACACACTTGCCATCAATTCAAGCGGAGAGATTTTTGTTGGCATGTCGGGCAGTGGAGTATACCGATCATCAGACAATGGCGATAGTTGGCAGGAAAAGAACAATGGCTTACAAGGTCAGCTCATTGTATCCCTCGCAATAAATTCGAGTGAGCACCTCTTTGCCGGCGCCTTTGCCGACGGCGGGATCTTTCGCTCTTTAGATAACGGTGACACCTGGCTGCCAATTCAAAACGGATTTATCGACGTTGAGAATACCGATATCGTAGCGATAGCCATAAATTCCATGGATCATATTTTCTTAGGGACCTTTCCAGATGGCATCTACAAATCTGTCGATAATGGCGATACTTGGGAGCAGCTCGATAGCGGCTTGAACGACACTATCGTTTCCACACTCGTCATCAATTCCGCTGGGCACATATTTGCCGGCACAGGTGGCGGCATCTCCCTTTCGGGAATTGGTAGCGGCGTTTTCTTTTCAAGAGATAATGGCGAGACCTGGTCACCGATCAATTCCGGCTTAACGAACAGCACTATCAATACCTTAGCCCGCAATTCTCAAAATATCGTTTTTGCCGGAACTAGCAGAGGCGGCGTCTATCGCAGCTTACTGCCGAGCCTCAGCCTCTCTTCGACTATCGTCGACTTCGGTGAGGTGACCATAAACCAGACGCGGGAGGAAACATTAACTCTGGGAAATACCGGCCAGGCTGAATTGATAGTCGACAGCATATCTTTCAAAAATGGAAATGCCGGATTTGTTCTGACTTCGCCCCAGACTTTTCCCGTGACCGTTACTCCACACAGTTCCTTGCCGGTTGTCCTAGGATTCTCACCGTCTTTCGAGGGCGCCGAAACCGACACGCTTATCATCTTAAGCAGCGACCCTGCGAGCTCTCATGCAGAAGTGAGCCTTTCGGGAGTTGGAATTCCTCTTGCGCCAAGCATCAGCATTTCGAGTACAGAATTAGACTTCGGGGAGGTGAGTGCCGATACGGCATTGGATTTAAGCATGACGGTTACCAATCTCGGCGGGGCTGATTTGATTCTCCAAAATGTGACCTTCAGTCAAAATAGCGGTGATTTTGTGCTGGTTTCACCGGAAGTCTTTCCGCTTGCCATCACGCCGGAGGATTCGCTGCCTGTTATAGTACGATTTTCTCCATCTTCGCCGGGTGAGAAAGTGGACACGCTAAACTTTCAAAGCAACGATCCGGCTCATCCATTGATAACGGTAGCGGTCAAGGGCATCGGGTCGACCCCCACGAGCGTTTCTTCTGCCAACAGAGGAATTCCAAATACTTTTAAATTAGAGCAAAACTATCCCAACCCGTTCAACCCGGAAACCCGCATTGAGTTTCAACTGCCGAATCACAGCCACGTCACCATCAAGATTTTCAACACCCTGGGGCAGGAAATCCGCACGCTTGTGAATGCACCCTACTCGGGCGGTTACCACAGCGTGCGCTGGGACGGGAAGGATAACGGCGGCCGTGCCGTAGCTAGCGGCATATACCTGTATCAACTGCAGGCGGGCAATTTTACGCACGTGAGAAAGATGAGCCTGCTGCGCTGAGTTCGGGGATTGTATGAAATCACACTTAAAGATGGAGGTTACGCGATGAAAACTACTGGCAATATCGCCTTTATTGCCGCTCTCCTTCTGATTTCATTCAGCGATGTTATCGGACAAGAAGAGGAGCGAGTTAAAGTCGGTGATCGTGTCCGCGTTACGGCACCTGATGTTTCCAAACTAAAACTTGACCGCGAAGGCAATGTCATCTTATCAGCGGTTGTTGGTACTGTTGTTACTTTTGAGGCCGACACCCTTGTGCTGAAGGCTGAGGGTCAGGCTACTCCGTTGACAGTTCCTCTTGTATCCTTGAAGAAGCTTGAGGTGAGCCGGGGCCGAAAGTCACATTGGCTTACAGGACTTGGTATTGGAGCGATTGTGGGCACTTTTTTAGCCGGCATTGCCGCCAACGATAGTAAAGGTTTTGAAAGCCAGACTTTTGGAACGTATTTTTTGGAGTATTCCGCAGTGGGTGTTCCTGTATTTGGCGGCATCGGTGCCGGTATCGGCGCACTTATTAAAACCGAGCGCTGGAGGGAAGTGCCGTTGGAAAAAGTTAGCATGAATATCATGCCGAACAGCCACGGCGGATTCTTATTCTCGATTTCGTTGACTTATTGACATTATCCGACAAGCAAAGAAGAAGGCCCAACCCAGAAAGTATGAAAATCCAAAATCAGCGATGAGCGAAGAAGCTCCGGTTAACCAGTTAGCTCCGCTTGAACAAACAGAAACGACAATATGTCATCTCGAACGCTAGTGAGAAATCTGATCAAGGCTAATAGTTATCGATTTTATGCAAAACCAGATTCCTCCCTTCGGTCGGAATAACAAAAAATGTCCATTGCTGAGCTAAATGGATAACCGGACGTAGAAGCAGTAAAGTTCATTTACCTCAAGGGCTTATTGTTTTTGCCTAACATGGGTTTGAACACTGACAAAACCGCCATAGCCCCTTGACTAGATCGCAGGCTTTGTTGCAGCGGTTTTGCAGGTTAAACCTCACGTTATACAGATGAAAAAATAGAAATCGATGCAGTTATCCGTAATAGGTCAAGATTCAATGTCTTAGTATTGGGTAGACGGAACGGGTTTGAGAGTCTCTGTGACAGGCATCCTGCAAAATAGTTGGAGGAATATACTATGATTAGAATTATAGCAGTCACAATATTTGCTCTGGCCGGTATTGTGCGCAATTCGGTAGTTGCTCAACCGCTCTGGGTGGACGTGAGAGGAAGAAAAACAATCAGTGTTGAAGTATTAAAAATAGCGCATCTCTTTTCTGGAATCGAGCGAACATTTGGGACCGGGGCGCTGTTTGTTTCCGGGCGTTTTCCCGTTTCCGACCGAATTGTTCTCGTAGGAGATCTGTCTGTTGCCCATGCAGGTTTTTCCGATGGGTATGCTGAATCACAAACGATAGTTGGCAACCCGTATCTGGGTCTTGAATTCGGAAACCTGAGTTCCACACTATATTTGGAGTTTGGAATTCGTCCGCGTGTCGCCTCTGACAACAAGGGCGAGGCATCGAGCATTGGCAAGGATGCTGATGTAGATCGGGCCGAGGCGTTTAATACCATTAATGGGGGGCACTGGACATTTTTGGCACGATTGAATCTTAAGCGTAAAATTTCATCAAACTTTGGGATTCGACTCCGGGCCGGACCGACTCTTTTTGTTTTCAAAGAAAGAACTGCTGGAATTCCTTCGGGGGATCCTGAAGTTCTTGTTGATTACAGCGCACAACTTTGTTATGAAGGCAAGCTGATCGGTTTTATATTCGGATTTACCGGTAGAATGTGGCTCACTGCCAGCGTGCGCGAAGCGAGCTCTGGTTTAGGTGAGCGCACGTTGCATCAAATTGGTTTAACAACGAGCATTAAGTGGGGTATGGCGCGTCCTGGCATCCACTTAAGATATCTGCATGACAATCTGAATTTGTTTAATCTGTATGGGGAGCAGATTGTGTACGGCTTAAATCTGGCGTTCAATTTTAAGTAGGTCAGAACGGAGTAGTTCTTTCAAACAGAACCATTAAATCAAAAATTGAATTGAAATAGAAGCTTGAGGAATATCAATTGTAAATTGTTATTAGCTGTGCAATTCGATGTATAACTGCCGCTTGCACAGCGACGGCGGAGCTGTGGCGCTTTGGGTTGGTTTAGTGTCTATTTGCAATCTCATCTTGTTAGCACGATACGTGCCTTGGAATCCCGCCGCGCGTGAAGCGGAGTGTTATGCGGCTATCAGACAACGTTTAAGTCAAAAATGAGCAACGAAGGGAATTGGTTAGAAAATTAGGAGGAAAGTCTTATGAATAAAGCTGCTATTTTCTTGGCGACTTTTCTTCTTGGCCTTTTCTCACTAATTAATTAGTTGTTAATTTTTACAAAACAAGGAGACTGAACAATGGAAAATCTCAGAAGTCATCGCAATTGGTTCTTTGTTGTAATGGTTATTCTTACTGATACGGGTACTTGGAGCATATCGGGAAGTACTCTTACAATCACTGACTC
>JBHHWX010000348.1:0-6573 GCA_046756745.1 bacterium
ACCCTGTACCTCTCCCCTACCTCATGGCAGAAACGAGTTGGGGAAAGTGAAACCGCAAGGCACACCCATGCGTATAATTGATAAAATAAAGCACTTCTCCAGACACCACGCTGACGATCCAGAGTACGATGTAAGCGTAGGTCAGGCCACGGCTTTCCCGGAAAAAATAAATTCCTTTTTATCGACGCTGTAAGCCATAAACGCAAGCACTGCAAACAAAATAAAGACCAGCAAAGACAGAAATCCGTGCCCGGCAGCAAACGCCACAAAGGTCGAATCGGTATTGGTTTCTGTGTGTTGCCGCATGCGGGCGATCATGGAAAGCATGTTGACCATAAACGCAAAAACAATGACGGCGGTGGCGACTTTCGCATTGAAGCTGCGGCCTCTGAAATTGTTGAACACAACGTAGAACACGCCTGCGGTGATAAACAGCTCCGAAATTGCTGAAAATGTGCTAGATGCTGGGGCGGTCATTTTTCTCCTGGTTTATGTTTTACATTTCATAACTCAATCCAAATGTCCAGTTACGACCGGGCATCCGGTAGCGGGCGAGCTCTTCATACTGCGTGTTAAATATATTTTTGACTCCGATGCTCACGGTCAGGTTTTTATTAAACTCACGCCTAATTTTTCCGCCGAACACAAAAAACGCGCCCGGTTTGTCGTTAGGATAAAGAAAGACTTTCTCAACGCGACTGTTGTACCGGCCGTTGAAATTCAAACGCCAGGGGCCTGTGTGAACCGCGGTAGTGAAATTAAACGAGTGACGAACTTTGTACGCCAGAAAACCGACACGTTGGGTTTCTGACAAATCCTCCGCGTCCAGATACGTGTAATTGACATTGGTTGTTAAAAATCTTTTGGGATAGAAGTTCAAGCTGACCTCCACACCCTGCATACGCGCCTTATTGAGATTGCGCACCTGAAACAGGAGCTCATCCAACCCTGCTTCTTCTGTGATGTTGATCCAGTAGATCATATCATCGTAGGTGTTGTGGAAAAGGGCCAGATCCAGATCTGCAAGGCCGTCGATTTTAACGCGGCTCCCTAATTCAAAGGAAGTCACCTTTTCGGCGCGTAAGCCCGGATTGGGTCTGAAGCGGGTGCCGCCGGCAATTTCCCTTTGAAAAAAGCGCTCGGCAATCGTCGGAGCGCGAAATCCCCGGCCTGCTAACAATCGCAGCGACCAGTTCTCAACCGGCGCGAAAACCATCGCCGCTTTGGGGCTGATTTTGGTTAACGTTTTCCCACCTTCTAACTTGTTGAAATCATACCGTAAGCCAACATTGAATGTCAGGCTGCGGGACACGTGGTGTTCGTCCTGGAAATACACCGCCAGATTGTTGACTTGGCGCTTACCGTAAAGTATGGTGTCGGGCGCCGAATCCACAAAGTCGCGCTGGATGTCCAAACCTGCGATGAGGACATTCTTGTCGCTGATAGTGTAGTCGAGCTGCGTGAGGTTTCCTAACTTTCGAGAGTCCGAACGGATAAACAATCCGAACGGCTCGTTATCAGGTATCACACGCAACACATCGTTGGGGTTGAACTCCGATTTGAAAAGTTGGCGATAAAAATAAAAACGCGCTGAATACTTCAGTTTCGCGCTCGGAACCGCATAGTAATAAACATCCGTGCTGAACGTTTTCTTTTTCTGGACATTGTCGGTATTTTTCGGCGCCACTCGCAACGGTTCGAGATTGCTGAACCAAGTATGTGGATAATCGTTTCGCCCGATGTCGCTGCCAACAGTGACTTCCAAATAGCGGTTATGTGTCAAATCAAAAAAAAGTTTGCCATAGAGATTGGTAAACTCGTAAGCGCTGCGTTGGCGGTGTCCATTGGATTCTTTGTGGCTCAAACTCAGCAGATACCCGAAATTTTGCCAACGATTGCTATGATTCAATTCTACCGTGTGGAAAATGCCCGGACTGTTTTTATGGCGAATGGCTTGCGGCGGTGTTTCAAAAAGACCCGAATAAACGTTTATTTTGAAAGTGGAGCCGTGTACTGGCTTTTTCGTTATCACGTTGATAACCCCGCCCATGGCGGTCGATCCGTAGAGGGAAGAGTGCGCCCCCTTCACCACCTCGATGCGTTCGATGAAATTTGTGGGCACCAAGCTCCAAAGCGCTCCCCCGGAATCCGAGCTCAGCGCCGGGCGGCCATCGATAGCCAGCATGACGCGGTTCCCGACCCCCCCGCCAGCGACATCAGATGAACCGCGCAGAGATAACGACTGCACCGAAACTCCAATCGTGCGTTGGATGGAAACTCCTGTAACCGACTCCAAGGCTTGATCAAAGGTCGAGGCGTTCCGCTGTTCGATATCGCTGCTTCGAACCACGCTCACACTCGCGGGCGCCATATTCACGGTTTGTTCTTTACGTGACGCCGATAAAATGACCGCGTCAAATTCGATGGCGGCCGGTTGGAGCTGCACATCCAGGACGGTTTGTCCCCCGGACTTCACGAGTACTTTTTCGATGCGCCTGAGTCGATAGCCGATGCGGCTGATCTTCAGCGTATAGATGCCGGCCGGAATGCGTTCCAATAAGAACGTCCCATCCTTTGCCGTAGCGGAGCCATACGTGTATCCGGTGATGATAACATTCACATCGGAAAGAGGGACGCCTTTATCTGTGTCGATCACTTTGCCGCGAATCGTACCTGGCTCCAAGTTATCATCCGAGCCGGCAAAAGTTTGTCCTGCCGCGATAAAACGACACTGCAACAGCAACACGGTGAAAAGGACAAAACGTTTGTTGAATTTCATAACCTAACCTACAGTCAAATTTATTATGGAAAAAACAGCCCGATTTTTCCGAAGTCAGCCTTGATATCCATTCCCGTCCGATTTTCACCTTTTTGCAAAGTAAATGACGCCGGCAGCGGGTCTTCAAAAGGTGGAAACGGCAGTCCCGTGCTCACCACATTGGGACTATTCCAGTAAACACCGAGCACGGCGCTTCTTCGTTCCGCCGGTAATGTTTCGTCAGGATGCCTCCACCCGACAGCGATAGCTGAGTACTCACCTTCGGGGAGACCTTCGATTATGTAGTTAACCTGTGAAGTGGAAAGGTCCCGGATCAAGGTCACCGGATTATTCGGGTTTTGTGGCGGCCCGGCAGGACCGTTCCGCGTCCAAACCCCTTCCGGCCAAATGGTGATCTGAACGACTCCGCTATCGGGCCAGGATGCAATGTTTTCAAAAGTGATCGTTCCCGTAACCGTGGCGAACTCGGATGAGACGCCATCCTCTCCGTTACAGCCAAATCCGAATGAAACGAGCAGCGCAATTGCCGAGATTATCATAAAACCTTTTGACTCCTTGAATCTGGTCAAGCTCACTGTCTTCCTCCTGTATAGTGAAATGCCTGGAAATAGTTTTTCACAGGAAAGTTATACAACATTCACACCAAAATGAGTTTTGGAGTCCGACTCCTAACGAGACCACAAAGTAACCCGTTTAAATTGAACGAGATACGTCTATTCCTCGGAAACGGAAATACAGCTAAAACAATTTGTTTATCGAGGTTAAATTATATTGCAGAATTTTCATAGTGAAAATTCCTTTTTCAGATCGGAAATCTGGGTGGACGAAACTGTCAAACAAGAAAATTTTAGGGACATTCGAAAAAAGTAACCGGTCAGTTGCGGCTGTCAGTCAGGAATGGGTAATTCGTTGGGAGTTCACGCTTCAGCGTGTTGTTTTTCTCCCCCACCAACCCCAACAAGCTAAAGCTTGAACACCGGCCCCGCCCGTAACTGACCGATCACCAAAAAAAAGATTTTTTACTTGACAATAAAAGAGACGTTGTATATATTGCCACGTAATTGCTTTAACACTCAAACAAATACTATAAAACCGAATCGCTTGTTTTAATATGACCTTACTGTTAGTAACTATTGGGTGAACACCATGGAAGTTTGGAAAAATTTTGAGCAAAATATCGTTACGCACAGTGCGGCGCATCATCTCATGACGATTTCTTTTTTATTAGAGGAAAAGGGGTATGCGCGCGTAACAGATGTGGCGCGAAATTTGGGAATTACACGCGGCAGTGTGTCCATTACATTAAAAGCGCTCAAGGAAAAGGGATATGTCCGTGAAGATGAAAATAAGTTTCTTGGTTTAACTGAAAAGGGTCGTCATCTAAGCCATTCCATTCAATCGATGCGGAAAATTCTCATCAAGTTTATGAAAGACGTTTTGCAAGTGGAAGCACATCAAGCAGAAATCGACGCCTGTAAGATCGAGCATTTAGTGAGCACGGCGACCGGTGAAAAATTATTGACATTTTTAAGGTATTTGCTCTCTGAGGACACAGAAGCCAAATCGTTTTTGAAATCTTACTGGGGATCCGAGGATTTTTGCCAGGGCGCCACTGAGGAGTGCAGTATTTGCGAGACGGAGTGTTTGATGGATACCGACGGCGTTGAAAAGCGACAAACGAAAACCACATAAAGCGGAGCATCTCTCAGCGCGGCGAAGCCCCGTATAAATAACGGGATTTAACAACCGCAAAATGCAAAAATCAAACATAAAAATGAGAGGTAAAACCATATGACCGATCAACAATGTATTTACTGTCAAAGAAGTAGCGATGAAGTACCCCTAATAGAGTTGCAGTTTAAGAGCAAGAGGATATCGATTTGCCCGCAGCATCTGCCGGTACTGATCCATGATCCGGCGCAGCTTATTGGCAAATTACCGGGAGCGGAAAATCTCGATCCTGCGGAACATCACGATTAACGGATGTCGGTACGTAAATAAGATTAGGCAAAATAAAAAAGGCGCATCATCGTACCTTGGCCGGGGATGATGCACCTCGTCATCTAATGACGGTTAAAAGACCCATGTCAAACACGGGAAGCCATGGACATGCGCCTCTTAAGACTTATAAATATAGAGTGTTTTGTTGACAATTGCAAGTTTTTGTTCGGCCGGATGTGTGTTCGGGGTTCCCGGGATCCGCCGGAACCCAACTGCTCCCGTGAAATTATTGTAAAATGAAATGGACAGTTGAAAAAAACCTTAGAACTCATTCCGGAGGAGAAATGAAAAATACAATCACATTTTGCGTTTGTATTCTTGTTATGGTCATCAGCGCTTCGGTCGCCTTAGCGCAACAATCCACCAGGCAGGATACCTTGAAAGAGCTCATGCGAAGAGTGGATATTCTCACCCAAGAGCTCGAAAAAGCCAAGTTAGGTGAAGTCGCGGCAGAGACCATTTACGAAAGCCGCTTTGGTATGGGTCCGGCGGCTTCCAGGGTTTATCATTTAGCCAAGCCCGGGGTCTCTCTCGCCGGTTACGGAGAAATCGCGTTTCAAAATTTTTCTTCGGAAAAAGACGACGGTTCGGACTCTGGCGCAAAAAACCAGATCGATTTTCTCAGAAACATCGTCTATGTGGGCTTTCGTTTTAACGACTGGTTATTGTTCAACTCGGAAATCGAGTTTGAACACGCAAAAACCGGAGAGGGCGCACCCGGGGAAGTGGCCATTGAATTCGGTTATATCGAGGCAAAACTGCATGACGCCGTCAGTCTCCGTGCCGGAATGCTGTTAGCTCCGGTTGGTATCATCAATGAATTTCATGAACCGTCGACTTTTCACGGCGTTCTGCGCCCGGAGACGGAGCGACGGATTATTCCTGCCACCTGGCGCGCCAACGGCTTTGGTTTGGTTGGCGGCACGAGCAGTGGTTTTGGTTATAAGCTTTATGTTGTGGAAGGACTCAATGCCGCTAAATTTTCGAGTAACGGAATTCGCAGCGCCCGGCAAAATGGCGCGAAAGCCGTTGCGGAAGATTTTGGCTTCACCGGACGTTTTAACTATACCGGGATTGCCGGTTTGGACGTCGGAGGTTCCTTTTATACCGGAAACAGCGGACAAGGTCTAACCGATGCGTCCGGAAACGCACTCGACGCCCGGTTGGATTTGTTCTCGGTTCATCTGCTGTTTGCCCGCCGCGGCTTTGAGCTGCGCGGGCTTTATGCCCACTCGAACATCGGCGATGTCTCGGAGCTAAATCATGCCTTGGGACTCACTGGCAGTGGCTCCATCGGCGACAGCCAAAACGGTTTTTACATCACAGCCGCTTATGACGTCATGCCCCTGTTTATGAAAGGCGCCAGTCATTATCTCGCGCCGTTTATTCAGTACGAGCAGTTCAATACTCAAGGCGATGTTCCGGCCGGCTTTTCCAAAAATCCGGCGAGAGACCGTACGAATTTGACGTTGGGTTTGACGTATAAACCGCATCCTAATGTTGCGTTTAAAGCCGATTATATCAATCGGGACAACGATGCAAATTCGGCTGTGGACCAATTTAATTTGGCTGTTAATTATTTATTTTAACCTGAATAATTCACAACCACAAAGGCACAAAGAACACGAAGATTTATAAATAACATCAACACTATTGATCCTTGCAAGGGGCAGTCCCAAAAGTCTCAAGAATGTTATTCCGAAGTCCCGATATTCATTATTTTCAACAAGTATTGTGAAAGTCGGGACGAGGAATCTGGTAAAAACATAACATTATTTAGTTCTCAGAAAACA
>JBHHWX010000349.1:0-6561 GCA_046756745.1 bacterium
AGTGTAGCCTTTTTTTCTGAAACTTGCAACGCTGACTACAATATAGCAAGCTTTTCTGAAAAGGTCACCTTCTGATTCCCGATTAAGAGATTTCGGGAATGACAGGCGAACTGTTACCTGATTCCTTATCTCTTTGTCTTCTGCAGCTCGTTCCGCAGTACGTCGTTCACTAATTTCGGATTAGCCTTTCCGCGTGTCGCTTTCATGACTTGTCCGACTAAGAAGCCGATAACCTGTTCTTTGCCGTTCAAAAATTTCTCCACTTCTGCCGGGTTATCCGCAAGAACCTGACGTACGCGTGATTCGATCTCACCTGTGTCCGAAATTTGCACCAGCCCCTTTTGCTCGATAATCGCTGCCGCAGACTCGCCGGTCCGGACCATCTCCTCAAAAACCGATTTTGCGATTTTTCCGCTGATGGTCCCGTTATGGATCAGTTTAAGCAACTCCCCGGTTTGATCCGGCTTGACAGATAAATCGGTTATGTCAATGTGCTTCTCTTTCAAAGTTCGCAAAACGTCCCCCATCACCCAATTACTCGATGCTTTGGCGTCGCCGGAACTTTTTGCGACGGCTTCAAAATAGTCGGCCACATTCTTGGATTCTGTCAGAACCTGGGCATCGTAGGCAGGTATTTTGAATTGATGGATAAAGCGATTTTTCTTCTCCATAGGCAGCTCAGGGAGGTTTGCTTTCACTTCATCGATCCACTCTTCATCGATATCTAATGGAACCAGATCCGGCTCCGGAAAGTACCTGTAGTCGTGTGAAAATTCTTTACTACGCATGGGAATCGCAATATTTTTATCCGCATCCCACAGAAGCGTCTCCTGCAAAACAGCGCCTCCGCTTGCAAGGATCTCGATTTGCCGCTCAATCTCAAACTCCAATGCCTTTTCCACGCCTCGAATGGAGTTCATGTTCTTCAATTCCGTTTTCACGCCTAATTCGCCAGCCCCCTCCGGCCTCACAGAAACATTGGCATCGCACCGTAAACTGCCGTTCTCCATATTGCCATCGCAGATTTCCAGATACTGGACGAGCTGGCGCAAATAGGTGATATATCGAGCCGCTTCTTGTGGTGACCGTAACTCGGGTTTGCTGACAATTTCAATGAGCGGCGTGCCGCAACGGTTCACATCAATAAGCGTTTCCTTGTCGCTGACATATTCTTCAGCATGGACAGATTTACCGGCGTCCTCCTCTAAGTGAATCCGGGTGAGACCGACTCGGATCGTCGAGCCGTCTATTTCAATCTCAACAAAGCCGTTTTCGCATAACGGCTTCTCAAACTGTGAGATTTGGTAACCCTTGGGAAGATCGGGATAAAAATAATTTTTTCTCGCGAAAACCGACTGGTGCGCAACCCGGCAATGCGTCGCACATGCGATGCGCAAAGCATATTCCACCACTTGTTTGTTCAAGACCGGCAGCGCTCCCGGCATGCCCAAACAGACGGGACAGACTCGCGAATTTTGCTCGCCTCCAAAGCCCGCCCGGCAGCGGCAAAATATCTTCGAAGCCGTCTGGAGCTGAGCGTGGATTTCGAGGCCGATAATGGGTTGGTAAGTCACATCCGGTTCCTATTTAATGCCTGACCGAAAACGGCCAAAACAGCCGTAGCTGTCATTGCGAGTCCCGCGTTTTTTTGCGGAACGAAGCAATCTCCTGCGTAACCGAAGGAGACTGCTTCGCTGAAAAACGCTCGCAGTGACAGCCTCAAGCTGTTTTCGTTCAATCACTACTTAATGTCGTTAATCCCTTTCTCTAAAAAATTGGCCACACCTAAGATTGCGGCCTCGTCAAAATATTTTCCAATTATCTGAGCTCCGATAGGCATCTTATGAGCGTCGAGCCCACACGGAATTGAAATCGCCGGCAAACCTGCCAAATTAGCAGAGACCGTATAGACATCCGAAAGGTACATGGTCATTGCGTCCCCCGCTTTTTCGCCAAGCTTGAAAGCAGTCGTTGGGCAGGTCGGCGTCAAAAGGCAGTCACATTGTTCAAAGGCGCGTTCAAAATCTTGCTTGATCAACGTTCTCACTTTTTGACCTTTGCCATAGTACGCGTCATAATATCCGGCAGAAAGCACATAGGTTCCGAGCATAATCCTGCGTTTGACTTCGTCGCCAAATCCGAGACTGCGGCTTTCAACATACATCTCTTCCAAATTTTCGACGCCCTCCGCTCTAAAACCATAACGAGCGCCATCGTAGCGGGCGAGATTCGCTGAGGCCTCGGCGGTCGCCAAAATATAGTACGCGGCTATTGCATAGTCGGTGTGCGGCAAAGAGACCGGCACGATCTGCGCCCCATTCTCCTGTAAAAAATCGCGTGCGGCTTCAAGAGCTTGACGAACTTCCTGATTCAAATCTACGTTGAAATACTGATCTGGCCAGCCGATACGCAAGCCGGTCACACTTTTCCCTAGGGATGTCAAAAAATCCGGAACGGGAACCTGAGCTGTGGTGGCGTCTCTGTCGTCATTCCCCGAAATCACCTTCAGCAGGGAAGCCGCGTCCTCGACAGTCTGGGTAATGGGACCGATTTGATCGAATGAAGAGGCAAAGGCCACCAGACCGAAGCGGGAGACCCTGCCATAAGTCGGTTTCAGCCCCACCACGCCACAGAACGACGCCGGTTGGCGAATAGAGCCGCCCGTATCCGAGCCTAAAGCTGCCGTGCATAAACCGCCAGCCACAGCGGTGCAGGAACCGCCCGAAGACCCCCCGGGTACCCGTTCAACGTCATTTGGATTCTTGACCGCGCCAAAATAGGAGTTCTCATTGGAGCTCCCCATGGCAAATTCATCCATATTGGTTTTGCCGATGATAATAACGTCTTCAGCTTCTAATTTGCGGATAACCGTGGCGTCATAAGGAGAGACGAAGTTTTCCAAAATGCGGGAGCCGCAGGTAACTCGTTCGCCTTTGATCACGATATTATCTTTTATGGCGAGAACGGTTCCGGCTAATTTCCCGGCTCGATTCTCCTTAATTTTGACGTCGATTTCCTCAGCCTTTTTCAGGGATCTCTCCCCAAAAACAGAAATGAAGGCGTTGTAGTGAGCGCCTTCATTTATTTGTGCAAGACAGGTTTCGACAATTTCTGAGCAGCTCAATTGTCCAAGGGCAATGTGCTTTTGTATTTGTGTAATGCCGAAGCGGTTAAAAGTCAATAACTCCTCTCTTTTACCTGTATTATTATTCAAGTGAATTCAAGCGGAGAAAATTCTGTGTTCCGCTCGAAGATAACACGCTAAAAGCGTGAACACCCTACGTGAACACCCAACTTGTCAGGAACTTTGCTCTTTCGTCTTCTGGGAAGATTCAATCTCCGATTTTTTTCCTTCGATTTCAGGCTCTTTCGTAGCCTGCTTAAATTCACGCAAGCCCTTTCCTAACCCTTTAGCAAGTTCAGGTAACTTTTTTGCTCCAAACAAAAGAACAATGATAAAAAAAATAATTAGAATTTCAGGTAATCCTGGTGACATAATCGTGTCTCCTTTACTTTTAAGATACGCCTGAGAGAAAAGCAAACGATTACTTTAGTTTATAATCCTTCATGTCTTTCTTGAGATTATTGTCGATCTCTGTCATATCGAGCTCCTCCTTCAATTCGCTGGTAGCTTTTTTAAATTCACGCATTGCCTTACCTAACCCACGCGCCAATTCCGGCAGGCGTTGGGAACCGAAAAGGAGCAGAACAACTAAAAATATGATAATCAATTCTTGCATTCCAATGGAACCCATAAATTATCCTCCACAACGAATTTTTCAATACCATCTTAAGAGATAAAGAGCAATACCGATGCCAAATATCCCAACAATATTAAATTTAATAGTGAAACCGAATGTAATTGTGAAAAGTTTCACATTCAAAGTCGTAGGACCAAACCCGAAGAGCGCAGACTTCAGGAAAAACTCTTTCACAACGCCAGATGGAAGCGCTAACGTCAACAGTTCACCGAGCAGCGTCCCAATCATAGCTCCCAAAACAACAATAAGAACGATTTGGCCGATTGACTTTCGCGACATTTATCCCTTTCCTATCATGTGACGGCTTCAGTAAAAACTGACGCCTTTTTCAGAATTGATTGAAAAATTTTAGCCCCATCTACGGAAGTTAAAATTTCTTCCGCGCTGCGATCCGGATGCGGCATCATGCCCATGACATTGCCGTTTTCGTTTATAATTCCGGCAATATTTTCAAAGGAACCGTTGGGATTGGCTTCGTCTGTAACGTGTCCGCTCTTATCACAATAGCGAAAGAGGATCTGATGATTACGGTTCAATTTTTCAAGCACATGTGATTCAGCGTAATAAAGACCTTCGGCATGCGCAATCGGAATATGCAGAATTTCTTTGTTCTCACACTTATTTGTAAATAAAGACCTCTCGTTTTCTACCCGCAAATGTACAAATTTGCAAACAAATCTCATATACCGGTTACGCATCAAAGCTCCCGGTAGAAGTCCGGCTTCACATAAAATTTGAAAACCGTTACAAATCCCAACGACAATCCCCCCTTTTTTTGCGAAATCACTCACACTGTTCATGACAGGTGAAAAACGGGCAATGGCGCCTGTGCGCAAATAATCGCCGTAGGAAAATCCTCCGGGGAGAATGATGACATCATAATACTCGAGGTTTTCTTCCTTATGCCAGACAAAATCGACCTGCTGTTTTAAGACCTCTTTGACTGCGTAATAGCAGTCATGGTCACAGTTTGAACCCGGGAAAACAACAACACCAAATTTCATGCTCATGGATGGTTGGTTTCCTCATGCAATTCAAACAGGAAATCTTCGATTACCGGATTCGCCAACAACTTCTTGCAGGCATCTGAAGTCAAGTCAGCCGCCTGTTCCTTAGAAATTCCATCGAATCGCAAATGGATAACTTTCCCTATTCTCACTTCAGCGATAGAATCAAAACCTAAGTTTTCCAGTGCGTGGTGCGCCGTCTGTCCCTGCGGGTCTCGAATGCCTTTCTTGAGCGTCACCGTTATTTTTGCAACAATCATTTACTTAATCCGGGATTGAAATATCAAAGACTTCTTCATCATCTTCCTCTTTAAAACTATTCACAAAGGAACGAATAAAGTAAAACATCACAAAACCAAATGTCATGGGAAACATGGTCTTTTCTCGAAAAACGCCGATTACAGCTATAGCGACGAGCAAAATGACGATTTGAACTGAATTCCTTTTTCCTGCCCTGAAAGAAAGCTTGGGCACACTATCATATTCTACATTACTGACCATAAGAAGGCACAGTAAAACGACTAAGGGGATGAGGAGCGGCGCGAACTTAAGACCTTCCCATATATCGTAATTAAAAATGACGTATGTCGACAGAGTCGCCGCCATCGCAGGTATTGGTAAACCGGAAAAGTTTTCCTTGCCAAATCCATCTAAATTCGCGTTAAAACGCGCCAACCGTATTGCCCCGAACATCAGGGGTAAAAAACTTAAAACAACGCCATAAGGGCCTAATTTGTAAAAAAACACTTGATGGATTAATATGGAAGGCGCAACGCCAAATGAAACGACGTCCGAGAGCGAATCCAATTGCACGCCGAACTCGCTGTAACTGTGGGTTTTCCGAGCAATCTTGCCGTCAAGTCCGTCCAGGACTCCAGCAATCAAAATGACCCATGACGCGGTCACAAACTTCCCCTGAAATGCGCTCACGATTGCAAAAAAACCAAAGAATAAATTAAGTATCGTGAAAAGATTGGGTACTATACTGTTAATCTTCCTTGTCATGTGAAAAGACTCCTATAATACTTTCTCCGCCTTTAACGCGTTGACGCAGTTTAACTTTTATTTCGACATCTTGAGGTAAAAATATATCAACACGTGAACCAAACTTGATAATTCCGAATCGCTCTCCTAATTTCACGCGATGGCCCTGGCGCACATAGCAAACAATGCGACGAGCTAACAGTCCGGCAATTTGTTTGAACAGGATTTTTTTCTCGTTGTTCTCAATGCCAATGATCGTCTGCTCATTCACTTCCGAAGCTTCGCTTTTATAAGCCTTTAAAAAATCTCCGCGTTGATATTGAAAATAGCCAACCGTACCGGAGATAGGAATGCGGTTGACATGAACATCGAATACAGATAAAAAAATACTGACCCGTGTGGTTTCGGCCTTGAGATAATTCCCTTCAAACTCGTCTTTGATTTCCACCACTTTGCCATCTGCCGGGGATAAAATGGCACTTGTTTCGTCGGGAATGGTCCGCTCCGGATCGCGAAAGAAATAAACGGTGAGGACCGTTGCCAAAATACTCGTTATACTCAACACGGTTAACAAGATACGTGGTGTTAAAAAAGCCCCGGTTGTCAGGATGCCCATAATCACCACGACGACTAAAATAGTTCCGGTTCCCTCTCTGCTCAAGAATCCTCCTCATACGATTCGATCTTCTGTTAAAAAATGATCTCTGTTTTTGTTACATTTATCACAGCACGTAACTATTCAGGCGTGAGAAGTTTCGGAGTGCAAAACTTTAGTTTTGCTTTGTTTCGATGAAAACTGCAACGCTAAA
>JBHHWX010000350.1:0-6554 GCA_046756745.1 bacterium
CGGGGACGCCTTCGCTAAGAGAATAAACCGGATTCGCCTTCGCTAAGAAAATAAACCGACATCAACTCGACAAATGTTTCCCCGATTTCCGACGACCCTATAATATAAGCTTGTCCAAAATCACTTCCCGAAGGCTCTCGCCTCCAAAATCACTTCCCGAAGGCGTCTCGCCGAGGGTTTGGACACAGAGTCGGAGTCAAATTCGCTCGGCGGGGACGCCTTCGCTAAGAGAATAAACCGGATTCGCCTTCGCTAAGAAAATAAATATATAGTGTTTGAACGATAACTCAATTTCTCATGTCTTTACGAGCGCTTCTCAGCGAAGCAATCTCACTATTAGACACAGCAGGAGATTGCTTCGGTAAAAAACGCCTCGCAATGACAGCTATGTTATGAGATTTCGTTCAAACACGAAATAGCGTCAAGCCAACAACATCGAGCTCAGCTCCTGAACAAAAGAGGTGTGTCGAATTAAGTCGGCGCCCAGCCCGGAACTATCGGAAGAATAGCCCAGTCGCCTCGCCAAAAATGCACATTCGCTGCTATCGGGTTCGGGAACGGTTAAATCTTTTGAATGACCGCGGACCATTCGCAGGGCTTCGATTAATCTGCGTAAATAGAGATGAGCAGCTTGCAAGCGGTTAAAATCTTCCGTAGAAAGAATCCCATGTTTGGTCAGCGCTGCCATGGCTTCACTTGTCCTGGGGGATCGCAATTCCGGGTTATCCTTTCCGTGTTTTATTTGCAGTCCTTGCACCAAATATTCTAAGTCCACCAATGCCCCGGGACTATACTTGGCATTCACGGCTCCACCTGCGACAAGCTCGCGGATCTGGCGCTCACGCATAGCGCGCATCGCGGCGACATCGAGAGGCTGGCCGGTGTATAAACACGCATCGCGCGCAGCCATCGCTTGTTGACAGAATTCCGAATCGCCAAGAATGGGCCGCATTTTTACCAGCGCTTGTCGCTCGTAATCCCATGCCGGCCCATCCGGAGAGTAATATGTGCGAAAAGAATCCAACAACACTGCCAAAGCCCCGGCCTTACCATAAGGCCGCAAGCGGAGATCGATCTCAAAAATTCCTTCTTGTTTGGCCCGAATAGCTTTATTTACTTTATTTATCAGAAGCTCAAAAAACTCAGAATTCGAGATTGATTTTGTCTCCGAGGTCTCTCCCTTTCCTCCATAAAGAAACATCAATTCAATATCCGATGCAAACCCGATCTCCCGGCCGCCAAACTTGCCCAATGCACAAAGACAAAACCGGCAAGGAGCTCCACTCTCGAGCTGGGGTTGACCGAATTGAGCCTGCAATTCAGCAAAAGAAAAGAGAAAAGCGGCTTCGACAACGACCTCAGCCAGGTCGGAAAGCTCTGCTGCAAAATGTTTGAATTCCTGCACCAGGTTTAATATATATCTCATATCGATGCGAAACATTTCCCGGTCTTTGAATTCATTAAGGTGACGCTTCTTTGTTGACCAGCTACGTCCCGTGCCGAGAACGGCCGCAAGCTCCATTTTTAGCTCATCCCTGGACTTAGGAAAATTCAGAGCCTTGACATCTCTGACAACAGGAAAAAGATTCGCGTGCTGCATCCGTAAGAAATCGTTCCACAAAAAATCGCTGACGCCCAGCAGTTTAGCAAGCGCGTCTAAGACTTCCGGACGTTCGATGGAGACCAGCTCTTTTGGCCACTCCGGTTGTGTAAAAAGTTGTGAAACAAATTCACGAAAATGCAGGAGAGCGGACTCCGGATTGGGTGAGTGAGGCAGCAGATGGGTAAAGTGTTTGACTAAAACCGTGGCCGCGCGCAACTGACGTTGCTGCAGTGGATCGGTTATTTTCTTTCCGTGCACATCGGTTACAAAAAGCGTGTCATGCACCCGGTTGCCGAGAGAGCTGATCATCACACGGGAAATATAGATACCGTTTAAAGCCAGGGCATTGGTAAATTCATATAAAAACCCGATCGTGTCGGGAGCGTCAATTCGCAACACAGTGTAATTCTCCGAAGCAGTGTTGTCAACCGCAATATCAACAGGCATGAGCGTTTCTGCAGGCGCTGAAAATTCCTGAAGCGCTTTGGAGACGCGCTTAGCTAATTCACCCTGAACTTCACGCTGCTTGCGTTCCGGCAGCTTTTTTATCATCCTAGTAAGCTCCTTGGAAAAACGCTGCCAATGTTCTGCAGATACGGTTTCCTGTACGGAACGAACTGTGAAAACATCGACAATTTTTCGTTTGGAATTCTTCTTCGCCCTCAAACGTGAGAATCTTCTCCGGTGCTTTAAAGAGGCTACCTTTTCGGAAACAGTGTTGGCGACGGGCTCATACGTAAAAATGGCGCCCTGGATGATATTCATGCCATAAACAAACAATAAACCGCAGATTAAAGAAAGTTCTCCAAAATAATCATACCCGACAATCGTGACTTGCCAATCCTTGTTCTCTAAAGGCACGGCTTCTACAGCTACGGGAGTATCTCGGTTCAAACACACTGCCATTTCGGCATGGCGTTGAATCTCTTTTTCCTCAAAGACCAACGCGTAACCGGTATCCATCTGCGCCAGGTGGCTGCTGCTCGCTTGCAGCGCCGCAGAAACCGGGGGACGTGTTGGCGGCAGTTTTTCTGTTTTGTCTTTTTCCACATACTGCCGGTAGACTTCACGAATAGCCAAACTGTGCTGGAGGTAGCGTTCGCTGAGCTTTGCGCCGGCATTCAGGTCTCGAAAACCGAGACGTCGTGCGACATAGTTAAGCTCGTGTGGATCTTTGGGTAATAAATGGGTCTGGCGATTTTGCATGATCTGCAAATGATGTTCCACTGAGCGTAAAAAAATGTAGCCGTCGTTCATGATGCGATAGTCCGGACGCGGCAACACCCCACATGCGGTCAACCTTGCCAGGGCGTCGAGCGTATTGCGGCTGTGCACTTCCGGGTGTTCTGACCCTTGAGTAAGCTGTAAATATTGCGTGACAAATTCGACGTCGCGAATCGATCCCACCCCGGTTTTCACTTCCCCCCAGGCTTTTCCGCTGCGTCGTAACTGCGCTTCTGTTTTTTTTCTCATTTTGTGAATTTCGATACGCAGCGCTTCGAGCGGCAGGTTGAGTAGCAAAGGTTTTGTGTGCTGCAAAAATTGAATTCCGAGCACGTCGTCACCGGCAATCACCCGCGCTTTGTACATCGCCTGCTTTTCCCAGAGTTGAGCATGTTCGCGTAGATAAGCTAAATTTTCATCGAGAGTAGGCGCCAACGTACCCAGGCGACCCCAGGGACGTAATCGCATATCCACGCGGTAGAGAAACCCTTCTGACGTCGCCCGCGTCAAAGCGCGAATTAAACGCTGCCCTAAACGCTGGACCTTTTCGTCCTTGGTTTTTGCTAAAAAGAGTAAGTCGATGTCTGAGCTGTAGTTTAATTCCCGTCCGCCTAGTTTCCCCAATGCAAGGACGGTGAGGGCGTCTGCTGGCATGTTTAATTCGTACGCAACAACTGTGAGAGACGCCTTTACCAGAGACCTAGCAAGATTTGACAATTGAGCGGTGACAGCCTGTAAATCCAGGAACCCGAACAGATCGCTGGCGCCGATACGCAGCAGCTCCCAGCGCTGAAATCGCCGAAGCGCATCACACTTCTGCGCGACCGTGTTACACGAGGCGACCTCGTCCGTGGCTTCGGTGTGAAGCTGCTCACGGCTTTTTAATTGCGCCAGACGTTTACGAACCTTGATTTGTTCGAAATAGTCCGGATACCGGAGTAAAATTTCAGTGAGAAACTGGCTGCCGGTAAATAGGATGATCAGCATCTCCAAAAGCCTGGGCTCGGCAGTCAAAGACCGGAAGAGCGCAGAGCGGTCGTCAAAATTATTCACAAAATGTTCAAGATTAATCAAGGCGCGATCCGGGCTGGCGGCATCGGTCAATGCCTGCAACAAGGTAGGAGCCAGTTTCGCTAAAGGTTCACCAACACCGGGCAGATGGGCCAGGCGCTGTAAGCATTGACAAGCTGAACGCCAATCATCAAATTGTAAAGGCGCCAATAATTGAGCCGTTTCCTCGTCGCTCAACGGTTTCTCACCCAGGATCAGATTCCGGAGCTTGTGGTCTCTGTTGGAAATCATGATTTTAAATTCGATTTGTAATGCCGTTGTTGAAAAACTCTGTCAGGGTTAATGACTATGTACTTATCTATGTGACACATTTTTATGAATACTTATTAACAGACATTCTAGTAAGGCTCTAACCCTGACAGAGTTATAAATCAACAGAATCATCAATAGTACAATAAAACAATAAAACAATTTCCTTGCAAAAAAACAATGAGTTGATTGCCGGCTCCTTGCTCACAAAAAAAATGCCCGACAGATGTGTTATCACTATCGGGCGTCATAAAAAAGTTGCTTACTAACATTTCTCACTTCGTTTGTGCGTCAGATTAGGTTCCCTCGATTACGCAGGAGATTGCTTCGTCCCGCAAAAAAAACGCGGGACTCGCAATGACAGCACCGGTCATTTGGGTCGTTTTCGGTCAATCGCTAAATATCATAATACATAGCGAACTCATAAGGATGAGGACGCAGCCTGATGGCATCGACTTCATTCTCACGCTTATAGTGAATCCAGGTTTCGACAACATCCTGAGTAAAAACATCGCCCTTGAGCAAAAAAGAATGATCTTTTTGCAGGGCATCGAGCGCATCAGATAAAGACGCTGGAGTAGAGGGCACATCGACCAGCTCTTCCGGAGACAGGTCATAAATATCCTTATCCAAAGGCTCCCCGGGATGAATTTTATTGGCAATCCCGTCGATCCCGGCCATCAACATCGCGCTGAACGCCAGGTAAGGATTGCACGCAGGATCCGGACACCGGAACTCCACCCGTTTTGATTTTGGACTGGCGGAATAAACCGGAATTCGACAAGCGGCGCTGCGATTGCGCTGCGAGTACGCCAGGTTCACGGGCGCTTCATATCCGGGAACAAGCCTCTTAAACGAATTCGTCGTCGGGTTGGTCAAAGCAATCAGGGCGCCGGCATGTTTGAGCAGCCCACCGATATAGTATAATGCCATTTCGCTCAGGCCGGCGTAACCGGAGCCGGCAAAAAGCGGTCTTTCATCTTTCCACAAACTCTGGTGCGTGTGCATGCCGGACCCGTTATCGTTAAATAACGGCTTGGGCATAAAAGTGGCGGTCTTGCCATATTTTCTGGCGGTGTTCTTCACGATATATTTATAAAGAAGCATGTGATCCGCCGTTTGCACAAGAGGTCCAAATCTTAGATCGATTTCCGCCTGTCCCCCGGTCGCCACTTCATGGTGATGACACTCCACGTGCATTCCGCATTGCGCCATGGTTAAGATCATTTCACTGCGAATATCGTGGAAGGCGTCTGTAGGCGGAACCGGGAAATAACCCTCTTTGTAGCGCGGCTTATAACCGAGATTCGGAGCTTCTGCTTTGCCGGAATTCCAGCGCCCTTCCACAGAATCGACATAATAGTATCCCGAGTGTTCATTTTGATCGAACCGGATATCATCGAAAATAAAAAACTCTGCTTCCGCGCCAAAATAGGCCACATCCGCGAGGCCGGTAGATTGGAGATAGGCCTCGGCTTTTTGAGCGATGCCGCGGGGGCAGCGGGAATACTGCTCTTTGGTCAATGGATCGTAAACATCGCATATCAAGCTTAGAGTCGTTGGCTTCATAAAAGGATCGATCAAGGCCGAACTTGGATCGGGAATCACGATCATATAGCTCTCGTCGATAGCTTGCCACCCACGGATACTCGATCCGTCAAAACCAAAACCCTCGATAAATAAATCTTCGGTCAAAAGTGAAATCGGAGTGGAAAAGTGCTGCCAAAGACCGGGGAAATCCATAAATTTCAAATCGAGGATTTTTGCATCCTGCTCTTTAGCTAACGTAATAACATCGGAAACGGATCGTGTCATCATCGTTCTCCTTGTTGATGTGAATGAGTCTGTTCGTTATTCGTTCAACCGAACGATGGGCAAATATAAACATTTTATATTAAATATCAAGGATAATTTTCGCATTATTGTAATTTATTTAGGCACAAAGCTTAAAATATCTCATTTTTTTATTAATTGCGTCTGAAGGAAAACTTTTCTCTCATTAGCAATATCAGCGGGAATAAGCAATATATACAAATAAAAACAATTTAATTGGTGACTAACATTTCATTCCGACCAACTGCAGGAATCTGAGTCTTGGCATAATACAAGACTTGAAGGCTACATTCAATTCTTCTAGACAATCCGAGTTCATCAGATTTCTCGCTTCACTGGTAAGAACATGAAACATGCTCTTACAGAAAGAGCCATTACTGTCATTTCGAGTCCGGCGGTTTTTGCCGGACGAGAAATCTTTGGGCAGGACGCATGCTTAGTATCCAAGATTTCTCAGTCGCTTGCGCTCCTTCGAAATGACAAGAGGAGGGGCGTTGAGCTCCCTTCTAAAAACATAAACATGTTTTTACTGAAAGAACGACGGCTGTAGTGTACACCTCGAAATGACATGGCC
>JBHHWX010000351.1:0-6541 GCA_046756745.1 bacterium
TTTCAGTAAGTTCGTTATTGATTCCGATCCTGCTCTCAGCAGTGATCGTTTTTGTGGTGAGTTCCATAATTCACATGGTCTTCACGTACCACCGAACCGACTTTGGCAAAGTACCGGAAGAAAATGACGTCATGGAATCCCTTCGGAAATTCAGCATTCCCCCCGGTGATTACGTGATTCCTTGCGCCGGGAGTTCAAAGGAGATGAAGTCGCCGGACTTCATCGAGAAAACGACCAAGGGCCCGGTAGCTTTCATGACAGTGATGGAGAGCGGGCCACCATCGATGGGTATGAGCTTGGTGCAATGGTTTCTATACTGCATTGTCGTGGGAATTTTTGCCGCATACATAGCCGGTCGAGCGCTGGAGCCTGGCGCCCATTACCTGGCGGTCTTTCGCTTTGTCGGCTGCACTGCCTTCCTGGGCTACGCTGCCGCACTATTGCAAAACTCGATCTGGTATAAACGCGCGTGGAGCACGACCCTCAAGTCGACCTTCGACGGGCTTGTATATGCGCTCATGACGGCTGGAACATTCGGATGGTTGTGGCCTGCCTGAGTGAATAGCCAGCATGTCCTTACTTTGTCTTGAAGGAGTTTTAATAATGGCAGAATTAACCAAACAAAACGACCAAAGCGTTGAGGCATTTCTTAACGAAGTGGGGAAGCAGTATGGTTGGTTTTGGCAGCTATCATTATGAGTACGAAAGCGGACGTGAAGGCGACTGGTTCTTAACAGGATTCTCTCCCCGTAAACATAACTTGGTTCTTTACATCATGTCCGGATTTACGCGGTATGATGCGCTAATGAACAAATTAGTATTGAGTGGGATGCAGACTATTCTATTGATGGAGATATATTTGTTGTTGTGACTAAAAAATCCGGCAAAGCAAGGATGATATTCGGTTATCCGGTAAAAGAGATTTTACAGGTTGCCCGTCGGATAAAATAATGAACCAAAGGAACGGATAACGAATGCAAAACAGCCCTTTCAAAGCTTCGTTTTATACTCTCGGCTGCCGATTAAACCAGTCGGAGACGGCCCTCATCAGCGATCGTTTCAAAGATAAAGGCTATGAGATCGTGGATTTTGACGAGGCTACCGATGTGTGCGTTATCAACACATGTACGGTGACCGAACAGGCTGATGCAAAATGCCGGCAATTGGTTCGGCAGGTACTCAAACGTTCGCCGGATGCATTTGTAGCGGTGGTCGGCTGTTATGCGCAAATGGCAACGGATGTCTTGAGTCGCATTGATGGTATCGACTTGATTGTGGGTACGGAAGAAAAGATGGCGGTCGCCGATTTCATCGACGTACCTCACAAGCTGCCGGCGCCGTTGATCCGCAAAAGCCGAATCAGCCGGACGCCGTTTACCATCGCTTCGGTAGGCAATTACGAGCACGCCACGCGCGCTAATTTGAAGGTGCAGGACGGCTGCGATTTCATGTGCACGTTTTGTATTATTCCGTTTGCGCGCGGCCGGGCACGCAGCCGGGCCTTTTGGGATATTCAACGAGAAGCGCTGGAATTGGTCGAGCGCGGCCACCGAGAGTTGGTGCTCACGGGCGTGAATATCGGGACGTACGAGCATGACGGTAAGTCGCTGTTAGACGTCATCAAAATGCTGGAAACCATAGAGGGATTGGAACGGATTCGCATCAGCTCAATCGAGCCGACGACCATTGCAGAAGAGCTGGTCGAACAGATGGCCGATTCAGAAAAACTCTGTAGCCACTTGCACATACCGATTCAAAGCGGCGACGATGCAATTTTGCAAAAGATGCGCCGGCTGTATTCGGTTTCGGAATATGTCGAATTTATCGAAATGGTTCAGAAGCGATTGCCGGATGCTTGTTTCGGAACCGATGTCATGGTCGGGTTTCCTGGAGAGGGCGAAAAGCAGTTCGAAAATACCCGCGCCCTTTTACAAGCGCTGCCGTTTTCTTACTTCCATGTTTTTTCTTTTTCAGAGCGAAACGGCACGCCGGCCCTTGGTTTGAATAGCAAGGTCGATTCAAAAACCAAGAAGGCGCGGAGTCGGAAATTACGGGCGTTGTCCGCGGAAAAGAGGGCTGCTTTTTACCGGCAGCACGCAGGAAAGACTGTACGTGTTTTGATGGAAGAGCGGAACGAGTCGGGCTTGTTTCAAGGATTTACGGATAATTATATCAAGGTCGCGGCTCCGAGCGATTTGGAGCTGTCCAACTGTTTTGTGGATGTCACTCTGCAGAAAACTTCGGGACGGAATTTAGCCATTGGAGATTTGAGAAAAGTTTATTAAATTAAGGTAACCGATTCTTGGAAGCCAGAGTTTATTTAACCAAAGCCGAGTATTCGTTAAAAGCGGCTGAACTTTGTTTTGAAAATGGCCTCTACGATGATGCGGTTAGTAGAGCGTATTATTCTGTACTACATTCAGCGGTAGCATTGTTAGTCAAGTTGGGTTTGACTCCAACAACCCGACGTATTCCTCGGTTAGAAAGGCATTCGAACAATGAAAAAACTTGAAAAGATAAATCGCGCCACATCGGAAATAATTGAAAAAGTTCGGCTTCGGTTTCCAAAAGTACAAGTCAAGGGTGTGATTGAATGGATAAACGCGGATGTCGCAATTGAATTTCTCACACCTGAGGACAATGGATTTGAGATATCTGAATTTACGGCTCCACTTCAAATGAAATATTTTGAAGAAGATGGAATTGATATTCGAGTTTTACCCCTTGAAGAAGTGGATGGGAATATAGAACAGGCAGCTTGAGAAAAACATGAAAAAAGTCTACATCGAAACCTACGGCTGCCAGATGAACGAATACGACACGGAGCTTATCCGGTCGATTCTCAAGGCGAATGGTTACGAATTCACACATTCGGAGAATCAGGCCGATGTCGTGTTATTGAATACCTGTGCGATTCGAGAAAATGCCCATTCCAAAATCTACGGAAGGCTGGGAGAGGTTTCGCATTTAAAACAGCGCAATAAAAAGCTCGTCGTAGGCCTGCTGGGTTGCATGGCGCAAAATCTGCGAGGCAGCTTGAAATCACAAGAAAAATTAGTGGACATCTTTGCCGGCCCGGACAGCTACAAGCGCCTGCCGTCACTGATTCAATCAGTTCTCCAAGACGGACAGAAGAAGACCGATTTTGTGCTTTCCGAATTTGAGGATTACAGCGACGTCTATCCGCAGCGAGTGCCGGGAATTAATGCTTGGCTCGCTGTGATGCGCGGATGTGACAACTTTTGCACATTTTGTGTGGTGCCGTATACGCGCGGCCGCGAACGCAGCCGTCGTCCTGACAGCGTCGTCGAGGAGGTGCAACGGCTGGCTTCAGAAGGGTTCAAGCAAGTGACGCTGTTGGGGCAAAATGTCAATTCCTACCGATCAAACGGATACGATTTTGCCGATTTAATGGTGAGCGTAGCTGAGGTCGAAGGCATCGAGCGGGTTCGCTTCACGTCGCCGCATCCGAAAGATTTTCCGGAGAAATTTCTACAGGTGATGGCCGCGCATACGAAAATTTGTAACCATATTCATTTGCCTGTACAATCGGGCAACGATCGTGTTCTGGAGCGCATGGCACGGACCTATACCAAAAAAGAATTCATGGCTCTAGTTGACAAGATCCGTCAAATGATTCCCGGGGTGTCTTTATCAACCGATATCATCGTCGGCTTTTCTTCGGAAACGGATGAGGAGTTTGAGGATACTGTGGATGTGATGCAGCAGGTGAAATTCGACTCCGCTTTTATCTTCAAGTACTCGCAACGGCAAAACACCATCGCAAGCCGTAAATACCGCGACGATGTGCCTGCCCAAATAAAAACGGAACGTATCGTTCGGCTTTTCGAGCTGCAAAAGAAGATTTCATTCAAGAAGAATCAGGAAGCGATCGGGAAAACGTGTGAAGTTCTCGTGGAAGGACCGAGTAAACGAAATCCGGACGAATGGATGGGGCGCACAGATGGCAATAAAATAGCTGTTTTCGAGCGCGGTGATTTTAAAGCCGGCGACCTTATTCATGTCAAGATCGAAAAATCCAGCGCGAATACGCTGTTTGCCCGACTGGTCGAAAAACCAAAAATCAAAAATTCTTTACACGTACTCCAAACAAATGTGTTCACAAAGTAAAGCGGAATATTATGGCTAAATTTTTAGGTCTTGATTTCTATGGTATCGACGACTCCCTCAGTGATGAGGAGCGCTTGATTCGAAGTACAGTTCGTGAATTTGTTGACGACCAGGTGACGCCGGTCATTCGCCAGCATTATCGCGACGGCGCTTTCCCTGTAGATTTAATTCCGAAGTTCGGCGAGCTGGGGCTGCTAGGCTCCAATTTGGAGGGTTATGGCTGCGCCGGTTTGAACAACGTGGCCTATGGTTTGATCAATCAAGAGTTAGAACGCGGCGACAGCGCCATTCGCAGTTTCGTGTCGGTTCAAGGGAGTTTAGTCATGTACCCGATCCATGCGTTTGGAAACGATGAGCAGAAAAATAACTGGCTTCCGAAATTAGCTTCCGGCGAAAGCGTCGGCTGTTTCGGACTCACCGAGCCGGATTCGGGTTCGAATCCCGCGAGTATGCGAACACGCGCTGAACGCTGCGAGGATGGTTGGGTTCTTAACGGCGGTAAAATGTGGATTACAAACGGCACTTTAGCTGACGTGGCTGTTGTTTGGGCTCGTACAGAGGAGGGTATCCGGGGTTTTTTGGTTGAAACAAAAACGTCTGGTTTCACGGCTAAGACGATTCACGGTAAATTGTCTTTGCGAGCTTCGGACACCGCGGAGCTGCTGTTTGATAATTGTCACATCCCGGATGAAAATCTGCTGCCCGGAACCACGGGTTTAAAGAGCGCCCTCATGTGTCTTTCGCAAGCTCGCTATGGAATTGCTTGGGGCGTCATCGGCGCGGCGATGGCCTGCTACGAAGAAGCTTTAAATTATGCAAAAGGAAGAGTTCAATTCGATAATAAGCCGATTGCAGTTCACCAGATAGTTCAAGAGAAATTAGTGAACATGCTTACGGAGATTACCAAGGCGCAGCTTCTCGCTTTACAATTAGGCCGGTTGAAAGATCAGAAAAAAGTCAGTCCGGTGCAGATATCGCTTGCTAAACGCAATAATGTGTTTCATGCGCTGGAAATTGCCCGCACAGCGCGGCAAATTTTAGGGGCGAACGGCATTTTAGATGATTATCATGCCATGCGGCATATGTGTAACTTAGAAACCGTGATTACCTACGAGGGCACGCATGATATTCATACGCTGATACTCGGACAGCATATCACGGGTCATCAGGCGTTTTTCTAACTGTTACGCAGTCGCCAAACACAGGAATATCAAAGAATTGGCATATTTTTGGCAAGAGTCATCTTGTAAATCCGGTTTATCCTGTTATCCTGTCAAAACAGCGAAATACCCTGTGATCGGTAACGTTAAGCCAATAGCTGTGTCCACACGACTTCACAAATATTAGGATTTGCAGAATTTGGGATTTTTTTTTGAATATGAATCTTTACGACAAAGACGACGGCTTCAAACTGTTCGATATTGAACAAGCAAACGCTCTTTTACCGGCTATTATCGAGAAAACGGAAAGAGCGCTTTACGAGCTCAATGCTTTGCAAACTGAAATAGAGGCGAAACAACTTTTCGATCAAGAGTTTGCGCAGGAACGGTATTATGAAAAGAGCGCGCCTATATTGGAAAAGTGGTCAGAAGAAATGATTGAGATCGGTGTCTATCCTAAAGGTTACTTCACCGTAGATTTTAAGTCGCCAGTGCCTGACACACTTTTTTGTTGGACTTATGGCGAAACAGAAATCAACCACACCCATAAAATTTACGAAACGTTCAAAGCTCGTCGCCCCATACACGACTCTAACAAGTTTGGTTTTGAGGAGGCCTTAAATTAAACGTGCTCAGAAGCATCTTTTTTTCTCTTGCAACTCAGACCGCAATCGGTCTTATTTTCACAGTCGCATTTATTTCACTTTCCGAAATCGGGAAGTTTTTTTTTAGGGTCACGACGCTGATAGCGTTGATTTTAATCGTCCTCGCTTTAATTGCCAATCCTTTTGGAAACGTCGTTGAGTTTGGTACGCAAATAACCTATTTGTGCTTTATTGGCAGTGTAGCTCTTATTTTGTTACATAATCTTGGTTCGCAAAGATTTCACCGGCCTATGCTGTTGGCAGCGATTGTCTTTGGTTTTTTGGGGATAGCTATTTTTTCTTTGACATTTAATCCGGCGGCAAGGACAATATCGGTCAACCCGGTATTTGTTACGGCCGGGGCGCTGGGATCTTCGCTGTTATCAGGCTCGGTTTTGGGCGCTATGATTACAGGACATTGGTATTTAATCGAACACAAGCTCAATATCGCATCGTTAAAAAACAGCTCGCTGATTTATCTGTGCAGTGTTATTTTTAAGACAGTATTAGCTGTTGTCACATTCTTTCTATATATGAAAGGTCATTCATTGGCATTCTTGCAGACGTTTAGTTTTCATAGTTTGATTTTCCTGTGCAGGTATATCT